>JADFRS010000026.1 GCA_022561145.1 Gemmatimonadota bacterium | reverse complement strand
CGATTCGGTCGTCGGCGGGATCGTGTTCACGACCGATCACGTGACGCTGAGCGGCACCATCAACTAGAGCGCAATCCGGCGAACCTGGAGGGGGCCAGCCCCACCCCGGCCCCTCATCCCTTCCTCCACACTCCCGCCCCGCCTAGCTTCCCGGCATGGAAGCAACCGTGAAGCGCATCCTCTGGGTCGATGACGAGATCGGCCTGCTCCGGCCTCACCTGTTGTTCCTCCAGGCCCGGGGCTACCACGTCGACGCCATTACGAACGGCGACGACGCTCTGGATCTCGTGCGAGACAACGTGTACGACCTGATTCTCCTGGACGAGCAGATGCCCGGCCGGAGTGGGCTCGAGGTTCTCGAGATTCTCAGACGCGAGGAGCCGCACCTCCGCGTGGTCATGGTCACCAAGTCCGAAGAGGATCACACGATGACCGAGGCCATCGGTCGCCAGGTTGCGGACTACCTGGTGAAGCCCACTAGCCCGAGGCAGGTGCTTTCGGTGGTCACTCGCATCCTCGAGGGCTCGTCGATCCGGCAACAGCGGGCCGCTCAGGATTTCGCATCGCGCTTCGGCAGGCTCTCCCAGAAGCGGCAGGAGGCTCGGACCCACGAAGAGTTCGCCGAGGTGTTCTGCGAGCTCACGGATTGGGACATCCGGCTCGAAGCGGCGGGCGAGGTGGGGCTTCTCGATACCGTGCACGCCATGATGGTCGACCTTCGCCGAGATTTCGGAGAGTGGGTCATCCGCGAGTACCCGGGGTGGGTGCGCGACGGAGAACGACCCGTTCTTTCCGTGGATCTCGTACGTGAGCATGTGTTGCCATTGCTTGGCGAGGAGCCCGTCTTCCTGGTCGTACTCGACTGCATGCGGCTGGACCAGTGGCGTGTGATCGCTCCGCTGATCGCAAGACATTTCGATATCGAGGAGTCGTACTACTACTCGATCCTCCCCACCGCGACCCCGTATTCCCGCAACGCTATCTTCTCGGGCCAGTTTCCTGACGAGGTCGCGCGAGACCGGCCCGAGTGGTGGGACGCCTCCGACGACGAGGGCAGCCTGAACGCCTTCGAGGACGAGCTTCTGAGGGAGCAACTCAAGCGGCTCACCGGAAGGGATGTGCCGGTCCACTACCAGAAGATCTTCAGCGACCGGGAAGGCGAGCAGGTGCTGGCCCGTGTGAAATCCGCACTGAAGACGCCTCGCTCGGTCGTGGCGCTCGTGTTCAACTTCGTGGACCTCATGACGCACGGCCGAAGCGAGTCACCCATTCTCATGGAGGTGGCCAAGGACGAGGCAGCCCTTAGGAACCTGACCCGGGGCTGGTTCGAGCGGTCCACGTTGTTCGCCGTGTTGAAGGAGGCCGCCCGGATGGGCCACAAAGTCATCATGACCACGGATCACGGCTCGATCCTGTGCCAGCATCCCGCCACGGTCTTCGCCAGGCGCGACGCCACCAGCAATCTACGCTACAAATTCGGAGCGGACCTGAAGGTCGAGGACGCGTCGACGGCGTTTTCCACGTCCGACGAGCGCGATCTGCGCTTCCCCAAGGGCAAGCTCGGCACCACCTACGTTGTCGCCCTCGACGACTACTTCTTCGTGTATCCGACGAAGCTTCGCGAGTACCAGCGCCGCTACCGGAACTCCTTCCTCCACGGAGGCATCTCGCCTGAGGAGATGATCGTTCCCGTTGCCCGCTTGACGCCGCGGCCCACAGGGGTCGTTCCACCGCGCTGACTGTGAGGCCGTACACCCGGCTGCTCTCCTATCTGCGGCCGCACCGTAGGGCGTTGCTGGCCGCGGTGGCCGCCATGGTGGTGTTCGCTGCTCTGGACGCATTCGTGTTCGTCTTGCTGATCCCGTTCATGCAGACCGTCTTCAATCCAGGCCAGGCGAGTGCCGTGGGCGGGGTGTTGGGGGGCCTGCTCGATGCCACCGTGTGGCGATGGGCGAACCCTGCCGAGCCGCTTCAGGCCGTCCAGACGGTGATCGTCATCATTCTGGTCGTCTTCGTCGTCAAGAACATGTTCGACTTCGCCCGCACGTACCTCGTGGCCAGGGTGGAGCAGGGAGTGACGCGCGATCTGAGGAATCAGGTCTACGACCACCTGTTGGAGTTGGATCTCGCCTTCTTCGGTCGAACGCGCATGGGGCAGATCATCTCGCGCATGACGCACGATGTCGAGCTGGTGCGCAAGCTGGTGGCGCGGGAGCTCCTGAAGCTGGTTTCGTCGTCGTTCGAGATGGTGGCGGCTGTGTACTTCATGGTCGCGATCTCCTGGAAGCTCACCGCCGCCGCATTCGTCGTCGTTCCGGTTGCCATGGTGATGTGGGGGCCGCTCGTGGGCCGGCTCAGGAAGGGCGACCGGCGCATTCTGGACCTCCTGGGCGAGGTCAATGCGCACGTGCAGGAGACGCTGTCCGGGATTCGGCTCGTGAAGACCTCGTCTTCCGAAGGCCACGAGCGAGAGCGCTTCCACGGCCTCACCTCGGACTACTTCCGGGTGTTTCTCCGCACGGAGCGGCTACGGGCGCTCGCGGGGCCGTTGACCGAGATGATGGCTGCCCTCGGAACCGTCGTGCTTCTCTGGTACGGCGCGCGGCTCGTCGTTCTGGACGAGTCCCTGGACGGAGCGATGTTCGTGGCGTTTCTGGCGCTGAGCATGAAGCTCTACGGGCCCGTCAAATATGCCAGCAAGTTTCCGGCGATGGTGCAGCCGGGCGTGGTTGCGGGCGAGCGGATCTTCGAGTTCCTCGACTCACCGTCCGAGATCCGTGATTCGGAAGATTCGCGGCCGTTTCCAGGGCTGAAGCGTCAGATCGCGTTCGAGAACGTTTCGTTCGGTTATCGACCGGACCAGCCCGTGCTGCGGGATATCTCGGTGGAGGTGCCGAAGGGCGCTGTGGTGGCTCTCGTCGGTCCCAGCGGGGCAGGCAAGACTACGATGGTCGACCTCCTGGGGCGCTTCTACGACGTCACGGCGGGGCGTATCACCGTCGATGGAACCGATATTCGGGAGTTCGAGATTCGCGGTCTGCGCAGCGCCCTCGGCGTGGTCTCTCAAGAGACGATCCTGTTTCACGATACAGTGCGCGCCAACATCGCGTACGGGTCACCCGATGACGTCGATCACGGGCGGATCGTCGAGGCCGCCGAGGCGGCGCACGCGCACCGGTTCATCTCCGAGCTTCCCGACGGATACGACACGGTCGTGGGGGAGCGCGGCACGGAGTTGTCCGGTGGGCAGCGGCAGCGCCTCGCCATCGCGCGCGCCCTTCTCAGGAATCCACCTATTCTAATTCTCGACGAGGCGACCAGCTCCCTCGACGCGGAGGCGGAACGCCTCGTGCAGGACGCTCTCGAGCGCCTCCTGGCCGGTCGCACGGTGTTCGTGATCGCCCATCGCCTCTCCACCGTGCAGCGCGCCGACCTCACGCTCGTGTTGGACCGTGGCCGCATCGTTGAGCGAGGGACGCACGCGGAGCTATGGGCGCTGGGAGGGCTCTATCGCTCCCTGTACGAGCTACAGTTCGCCGACCTGTGACACGCCCGACCCTCAAGCATCACGTCGAATTCGGCGCGTTTCGGCTGGCCTCCGCCCTGATCGGCGTCCTCCCGGAGCGGGTCGCGCTCTCGCTGGCCGAATCGCTGGGATCGCTGGCCGGAAACGTGCTCAGGATTCGCCGGAACGACGTGGACCAGCACCTCGAGACCGCCTTTCCGGAAGCCACGCCCGAGTGGCGCCGTCGGGTCGCTCGCGCCAGTTACAGGCACCTGGCGCGCGAAGCAGTGGCGACGTTTCGACTGTCGAACTCGAGTCCGGACGACGTGCGGCGGTGCACCACGGTGCATGGGTTTCAGGAGCTGGAGGCCGCCCTGGAGGAAGGACGGGGCGCGATCCTGATTGCGGGACACCTGGGGAACTGGGAGATTGGGGGCGCCTCGTTGGCCGCCCGCGGCATGCCCATCGACGCCGTGGTGTTCCCGCAGAAGAACCCCATGTTCGATCGGCATCTGGCCAACGCCAGGGCGCGCCTCGGGATGACCATCATCGCAAAGGCCGATGCCAGCAGAATGGTGCTCGAGTCGCTCCGACAGGGTAGGGTGGTGGCGTTGATGGCCGACCAGAACAGCCGTACGCGTCCCGTATTCGTCGACTTTTTCGGTGTGTCCGCGGCGACGGCCAAGGGTCCGGCGGTATTCGCGTTGAGAACGGGCGCGCCACTGTTCCTGGTGGTCCCGCTGAGGGAGCCTGGGTGGCCGGCGCGCTATCGAGTCCTTATCGAGCGGGTGCCGGTGGCACGTACGGGCGCCCTGAACGCCGACGTGCTGCACCTGACCAGGGCGCACGTCGCGTTACTGGAGGATCATGTACGCAATGCCCCTGAGCAGTACTTCTGGCTTCACCGCCGCTGGAAGACCCGTCCGCCGGAGGCCTCGGGCGCGCTCGGCCAGGAACCGCCATCTGAGCTGGCGGTATAACGCCCCCGTGCCACAGACGAGCCCTTCACGTGCGAGCCGGTTCCTGCAGCTTCTGACGACTGCGCTACGATGATCTATATCTGCATTCCTGCGCACAACGAGGATCGCACGATTGGTGTGCTCTTGTGGAAGATTCGGCAGGTGTTCGCCGAGTTCGAGCGCGACTACGAGGTGTTGGTGCTCGACGACGCGTCGACGGACGCGACCGCCGAGACATTGGCGAGATACAGCAAAATACTACCTCTCACCGTCATCCGTGAGGAGACGAGGCGGGGGTACCCTGCGGCCCTGATCCGCTTGATCGGGACCGCGCTTGAACGGACCTCCTATCCGAAGCGCGACGCCGTTGTGACGCTTCAGGGTGATTTCACCGAACATCCTGAGCACATCGTTACGCTGATCAAGACATTGGAGGGTGGAGCGGACATCGTTGCAGGCACGGTCGTGGAGGGTCGACACAATGCTCCTCGAAGCCTACGGATCGCCCGCTGGCTTGCACCGGTCATTCTGGGCCGCGCATTCGGTGGTGCGCCCGTCTCCGATCCGCTTTGTGGGTTTCGGGCCTACCGGGTGATCGTGCTCAAGAAGGCACTCGAGGCGCTTCAAGGTCGCCCGCTGGCGAGTCGTGACGGGTGGGCGGCCAACCTGGAAATCCTCCGCAACGTGGCGCCGCACGCTCGCAGAATCGAGGAGGCGCCGCTGGAGTTGCGTTACGACATCCGCACGCGGCCGTCACGATTTCGGTCTTTTCGAACCCTTCGGGACCTCGCCCGTGTAAGAGGAGGCGATTGGTGGAACTTCGAGCGGGGGAGGGCTAAATGACAGGTGGGAACGTAATCCTGGCGTGGACCGCCATGGCGGCGGTCATGGTGACGGCCGGCATGGCGCAGGCCCAGGCCCAGGATTCTGATGGTGTGGACACGGTGGCCGTCACCTCAGAGGCGTTCACGCCCGATCCGCTGGCGGCCGTGGTCCCGTTCGGTCCGGGCGAATACCTGCGCTACAAGCTCAAGATCGGTCCGCTCAATGCGGGTACCGGCTTCATGGCCGTTCGCGGGATCGACACCGTGCAAGGCCATCCGACCTACCACATCCAGATGGGAATGAAGGGAAGCCCGCTCTTCGGTGCGGTGAGAGTCGACGACCTCTACGAATCCTGGCTGGATACGCGCCAGCTCGTAAGCCGTAGGTACGTCAAAGACGTCCACATGAACGACTACGAGAAATACAAGGCATTCGAGATCTACCCCGAGGACGGGTACTGGGAGCGTACGGACGAGGACAAGTTCGACGACCTGCCGACGGCTCTTCCGCTCGACGAGATCGCCTTTGTCTACTTCATACGGACACTTCCTCTCGAGGTCGGAGAGACCTACATGTTCAACCGGTACTTCAAGAAGGAAGGCAACCCGGTCGTCATCAAGGTGCTCCGCAAGGAGGTCAAGGAAGTGCCGGCCGGGACGTTCAACACGATTGTGATCCAGCCAATCATCCAGACATCTGGGCTCTTCAGCGAGGGTGGGGAGGCTGAACTCTACTTCACCGACGACGAGGACCGGTATCTGGTTTACATGCGTACCAAGCTCCCGATCTTCTCGATGACGCTACACCTCGAAGAGGTGACGAGGGGCGTCCCGATTCACACGCAGGGGCTCCAACCGGGCCACTAGTGGCCATGTCTTTCCGGAGGCTCAGGCTGAGGTCCGCCTGGCTTCTGATCCTTCCCTTCTTCTATTTCGCCTCGCCCAGGCCGGGCCTGATGGCCGCGGGTGTCACACTTTCGGCTCTGGGCCTCGTGGTTCGGGCCTGGGCGGCGGGCACGATCCACAAGGATCGCGTGCTCACCACCGGTGGACCGTATTCCTATACGCGCAATCCTCTCTATTTGGGGAGCCTTTTCCTGGGGTTCGGAGTGGTGGTGGCGGGTGCCGTGGTCTGGTTCGCCGCCCTGTTCGCGGGCTTCTATGTGCTGATGTACGGAATGACCATGAGGCAGGAGCGGCGGAGCCTCGAGGATCTCTTCGGAGACCGATACCGGGAGTACGCCGGGAGCGTTCCGGCCCTGGTTCCCCGACCAACGCCGTATCGGGGCCCGACGCACGCCGAGACCTCGTTCAGCGTTGCGCGCTACCTTCAGAACAAGGAGTGGGAGGCCCTTCTGGGCAGCGTCGCCGGGTTCGGCCTGCTAGCCGCCAAGATGATCTGGCTGGCGTAAGGCCGGGCGACCGGCCTCAGGCGCCCAGGCCGATTCGTTCCATCAGCACGCCGAAGCGTGCATCCTGACGCAGGGGCTCGAACACCACAGCGTGTTTCAGGAAGATGATGCCGCCCAGTCGCTCCTCCATGGCGCGCTCGAGCCGCTCGAAGGCCTCGTCGATCATGCCCATTCCGGCGTAGACCACCGCGAAGTCGAGGTCGAGCGACATGTGCGGCTCGTTGCGCTCGCGTAGCTTCAACTCCTCCAGGAGCTCCCTGGCCGTATCCATGTTGCCGGCCCTGGCGTGCGCGTGTGCCAGCGGTGCGACACCGCCCTGGGGCTGTGGGGTCAACTCCCGAAAGCGCTCGAACTGTTCTATGGCGGTCTCTATGTCGCCCATTTCCATGTAGGCGATTCCCTTGCCCTCGACGGCGGCACGGAACTCGGGGTCCAGCTCTAGTGTGCGGTCGAACTGTGCGATGGCGTCTTGATGCCGTCCGGCGGCGACATAGGCCCGGCCCAGATGCTCGTTCATGTGCAGCGAAAGAGGATCCAACGCCTGCGCGGCCTCGGCTGACTTGACCAGTTCGTCCATGTCTCCGGCCGCCATCAAGTACAGGCCGTACGCGTGATGCACATCGGCGAGCCCCGGGTTGATCGCCATCGCCCTGTCCAGTGCAGAGCGGGCGGCGGGCAGGTTCCACGAGTAGAAGAGCCGTACCAGGCCGAGGGCGACGTGCGACTCGGCGATGCCAGGGTTCAACTCGATGGCGCACTGTGCCGCCTTTTTCGCCTGAGGGTACGCAACCCCGCACGGCATGTGTCCGATGGCGCCCAGGAAGGTGAAGCACCCCGCCATACCCGAGTAGGCCAGGGCGAACTCGGGATCGAGTTCGATAGCTTCCTGGAAATGGTCGATGGCCTGAAGCGCAGTGTCGGGGGCCCCCTTCTTCCAGTTGAAGAGACCCTTGAGGTAAAGGTCGTAGGCCGCCGCGTTCTTCGTGGGTCGTTGCACCAGGACCTGTGCCTGCCGCTGGGTGCCGGGCAACGTGGCCCTCAGCTCGTCCACGATGGCGAGCGAGATCTTGTCCTGGGTCTCGAAAACATCCTCGAGTACGGCGTCGTACGCCTGCGAGAAGATGTGGTAGCCGTCGCGTGTGTCGACCAACTGGGCCGTGATGCGAACCCTGTTGCCCACCTTCCGGACGCTCCCTTCCAGCACGGCGCTCACCCCCAACTCCTTCCCGATCTTGCGAACGTCCTCGTTGCGTCCCTTGAAGGCGAACGACGAGGTCCGCGCCGTGACCTGGAGCCCCTCGACCTTGGTCAGAGCGTTGATCAGCTCCTCGGTGATCCCGTCGCTGAAGTGTTCGTTCTCCGGATCCGCGCTCATGTTCACGAAGGGAAGCACAGCGATCGTGCGCTTGGGTGCGTCTTTCGAGCCCTGCATGGCGCTCTTGTCCGGTACCTCGAGGCCCGGCGCAGCGATAGCGAACAGCCTGATTGGCCGCTTCACATTCTTGAGTTCGAACTTGCCCAGCTCGGCCACCGGAAACTCCGGATGGTTCTTGACCTCGTCGTACACCTTTCCGGAAATCACGACCGAGCCGGGAGCCGCCTTGCCTTGAACGCGGGCCGCAACGTTGACGCCGTCGCCGTAGACGCCGTCCTGGTCGTGGATGATGTCGCCGATGTGCAGTCCGATCCGCACCGGGATCGGTGGCTCCTGCTGGAGTTGGCGCTGGATCTCCACCGCGGCGGCGACCCCTTCCACGGCGCTGCCGAAGATGCTCAGCGTGCCGTCGCCATAGAACTGGATGATCTCTCCGTGATGTTTTTCGATGGACGTGCGCAACACCGCGCGGTGACGGTCACGGACGCTCTTCGCCCGGTGTTCGTCCTCCTGCATCAGCTTCGTGTAGCCCACCATGTCCGTGAACATGATGGCGGTTAGCTTGCGCATCCGTCCGCCGAAATCGATGGGGGGGAGAGACTCAGCAAGGCGCTAATTGTAGCACAAAACCGCAAATCAGGTGAACACGGAGCGCTACTCGATCCCGTTTTCTACCTGGAGCCAACGCACGTAGGCCACGATGCGCCCAGTGGCCGCCACGTCCACGCCGGGTACAGGAGGCATGTTACCGAACCGCCAGTGGTGGGCGCGCACGCCGTTCTTGACCGCGATCAGGAAGGCGGCGTCGGCATGGTGCGCAGGCCGGTAGACGCGATGGATCAAGGGCGGGCCCGACTCCGATCCACCGCCGTTCTCCCCATGGCACGTGGCGCAGTAGATGGCATAAGACTCTTTGCCCTCTTGGTGGTCAGCGGGTGCGCGGGCAGCAACAGCGGCAAGGACCGCCGGATCAGGGCCGTCGGCCGTCGGCGCGCACGCGGCTGTACCGATCACCAGAGCGAGGATCGCCCCAAGCCGCGGCAGTGGCATTGTCACCTCCGTCCCACGTAGTTGTCCACAGCCACCTGAAGCTTCTCCAGCACCATGTCCACGGTGATGCGCCGCAAACCGTCGCGGCGGGCGGGTGACACCGGGTAGTCCTCACCAGGGAATTCGGCGTAACCGTCTACCACCAGATCGTAATAGGCGCGGAAGGGCCCCGCACGTTTCGGGTTGGTGTGTCCGTAAAGACCCACGACCGGCGTCTCCAGCGCGCGACTGATGTGGAGCGGCCCTGTGTCAGGGCTCAGGGTCAGCGCACTCCCGTCCAGGAGCCACACGACCTTCCGCAGATCGTCTCCGAGTGTGTCGATGGGACTGGCGTTGGTCAGGCTCGAGATTCGGTCGGCCATCTCGCGTTCGCCGGCAGAGGGTCCGCCGACCAGGATGGGCTGCAGCCCGTGGACGTTCTGGAGCTCTTCGATCGCTCTCGCATACCCATCGGCCGTCCAGTTCCGCGCCTGGTCGGTCGACCCCACCACCACCGCGCAGGTCGGGCGGTCGATCTCGCCGAAGAACCTGGATTGCGCCTCGAGCTCCTCGTCCGTCAGGCGGATCCCCCACACGACCGGTTCCGGGTCGACCCCAAGGTACTCGAGGAACTCGAAATACTGCTCCTGCACGTGCTGAGGGTCGTGGGCCGGGATGCGCTCGTTGGTGAAGACCCAGTTGAGGTCCCGCGCGCGGGCGCGGTCGAAACCGAGTTTGACGTCGGCCGACAGCAATCCAGTGATGATGCCGGCTTTGAGGTAGACCTGGAGCGCCAGCACAAGATCGAAGCGCCGTTCCTTCAACTGTTCAGCGAGCTGCGAGAATGCGGCCCAGCCGGCAGCGCCGCGGCTACGATGAAACAGCAGGTACTCATCGACCGCCGGATGGTCCCGCACGAGGATATGCGGCAGTGGCTGGATGATCCACGAGATCGTGGTGTCCGGCCACGCCCGCCTAAGTGCGTTGACCACCGGGAGCACGTGCACCGAATCCCCGATCGCACTCATCATCACAATGCACACGCTGCGGGGGGGAGTTGCGAAGTGGGCGCTCACCGGTGGGGCTCCGGATCGGCTCGCAGAGCCCGGCGCTCCACCTCAGACATCGGTCGGCCGGTGCGGCCTTCCCACTTCGCGAACGAGCGTTCGAGGCGTCGGTACATAGGAGTGATCGACGTGCTGGCGGGCGGCTCCGAAATCACGCAGCGGTCCAAGTCGAGCAGCATGGCGTGGGGCGCCTCGGGGTCACCATGGAGAAGGATGTTCTTGGCGTTCACGTCGCGGTGCCGAACTCCCGCCGAAGCCATCCGCCTGATCAGGTCTCCCGCGGCCGCGACAGTCGCGATTCTGTGCGAGATGCCTTCGCGCGTAGCTTCTGGCGAGACACCGAACAGCACGGAAGCGAGGTCACGAGAATCCGCTATATACTCCGTGACCAGGTCCCCGCGGTAGAAGATGCCCCAGGAATACACGGCGGCGCAGACGACGGAGGGTGTGGGCACGCCACGCTGGAGCGCCGCCACGCTTGCAGCCAGCTCCTGAAACGGGCGAGGCGTGCCCCACCGCAGGTGCCGGTCGCCGAGCCAACGGATCCAGCCACCCCGCAGGTACCGTCGCACGGCCCACCGTTGGTCCTTGCCTGTGGGGGCGGCGACCACGTGCACCACCCCCCGGCCTTCCATGGTCCCCTGAGACATCTCGCAAGCTGCGTCGTAGAGGGTTGCTCCGCTGCGAAGGGTAGCCTCCACCCAGTCACGGGCGCTGGACCGGGTCAGGGCTACCGCCCCACTGGTCCTCACCCGCTCGAATCCTGATGAATCCGTCACGCCCCCTCTGGATCCGGCGGAGTCGCACCCTGCATGAGGTGCAGCGATGGCCCCTCGTGCCACTTTCCCTTGAGTTGGACCTTGAACCTGTAGGCGCCCGGCTTGGGGAACACCACCTTCTCGAGCGGGAGCATCAGGCGGGTGCGCGCCGGCGGCCGGTCCTGCGGACGGGAGTCGACGTCGGTATGTCCCTCGACGCTGAGTGTTGGCTTGCCGTCCGGGTCGATCAGCTCCACTCGAAAGCGGTACCGGCCCGAGTCACTTCGGCTCCACTCCACCGCGAGCACGAGCACCATGTGATCCTGTAGGGCGGGGAAAGCCGGCGCGTACAGGTCGTTGAAGACGCCGTGCACGTCGAGCTTACCGTCGTCGGTCGTCTTGGCGTGGTCACAGACCAGTGCGAGTTGAAGCTCCATGGTCAGGGTGTTGCCTCCCCCCAGCCTCCTCCCCCAGGCGACCGCACGCTGATTACGTCGCCTTTGAGACCGTCCAGGGTCACCTTGCCGGGAAGCTCCGTCTCCTGACCCTGCCTGATCAAGGTATTCCTGCCGGGCGCGCCGTCCTCTCCCCCGTTTGCGCCTGCGGGTCCGCGCATCCTCCGCTCGGTGAGCAGGGTTACCGTGCCATCACTCAATAGCTCGATGTCGCGTCGGAGGCCGTCACCGCCGTGGTGGACCCCCTTTCCGCCGCTGCCACGACGTATCCCGTAATGCGTCACCCGGAACGGGTAGGCGTGCTCCAGCGCTTCGACGGGTGTGTTGAGCGAGTTCGACATGTGGGTGTGCACGCCCGACAGGCCGTCGGCCGTTGGGCCCGCCCCCATGCCTCCACCCACCGTCTCGTAGTAGGCGAAGGTTTTACCGGTTCGTGGATCCATACCGCCGACCGTGATGTTGTTCATCGTTCCTTGAGAGAGCGCCGGAACCAGATCCGGGAGGGCCTGCCGAAATGCGCCGAGCAGAACGTCGGTAATGCGCTGGCTCGTCTCTACGTTTCCGCCGGCGACGCTCGCAGGCAGTTGGGCATTGACGACGGAACCCTCCGGAAGGAGGAGTTCGACGCTCGACATGGAGCCACCACCGGCCGGCAGGACTTCGTTGATAAGCGCCTCCACGATGCACCGGACCACATAACGCGAGGCCGATGCGGTGATCGCGGCAACGGCATTTACCCCCCCTCGCACCTGCGGGCTCGTGCCCATGAAGTCGAGGGAGAGCCGCGAACCCTCGACCTCGAGAACAACTTTGATCTCGATGTCGGTGGTGCCGAAGCCGTCGTCGTCCAGGACGTCCTGGGCTTCGTAGCGGCCATCCGGAATCCGTCGGATCCCGGCAGCTACCAGTCGGTCCGCGTAGGCGATGAGTTCATCCATGGCCCCGACGACCTCGTCGACTCCCCTGCGGGCCACGATCTCCAGGAGCCGCACGCGGCCGGCGTGCAGCGCGGCAAGCTGCGCGTCGAGGTCACCCGCTCGCTCGACCGGGGTCCTCACGTTTGCCAGCACGATCCGCCACAGGTCGTCGTTGCGCTCGCCGGCCGTGTAAATACGCACAGGTGGGATGCGCAAACCTTCCTGGTAGATTTCGTTGGCGAGAGGCATCGATCCCGGCGAGGTGCCGCCGACGTCGGAATGATGCGCCCGGGACGCAACGTAGCCGAGCAGCTGCGAGGACGAGCCGCCGTAGACGGGGCCGACCAGCGTGATGTCCGGCAGGTGGGTTCCTCCCCTAAAGGGATCGTTGAGGCATACGACGTCACCCTTGTCCAAGGGCCCCGACTCGTCGATGGCCGCTCGCACACTCATAGGCATGGCGCCCAGGTGGACCGGCATGTGGTCGCCGAGCGCGACGGCCACTCCATCGGCGGTGAACAGGGCACAGGAATAGTCGCGGCGCTCTTTGATGTTCGGGGAGAAGGCTGCCCGTCGAAGGGCGGCCCCCATCTCTTCGGTCAGGGCTGTAAAGAGGTGGCGGAACACCTCCAGCGTCACCGCGTCGAGGCGTCGGTCGTTCATGTGGGCCGATACCCGTTGGCGGGCAGCCAACCTCGTCTTACCTTTCATGGCTAATCGTATATCGGACGGACCGCGGTCCGTTCCACACGGAACCCCAGGGGAGGGACGAGTGCCGAGAGACAAGCTTATTGCACAGGCTCGTGACGAGCTGTTTAGTCATGTCAACCGTTGTGGTGTCCTGCAGGCTACGCAGGAAGATCAGTCGCAATGGATGGATGAGACCATCGAATACATCGGTGAGCGCTATCCTGATCTCGCCGGCGCTGAGCTTAAAGAGCTCCACGCCGTGGGTATGCGTTTCTGCCAGCCAGCCATCTCGCGAGGCGCTCCTTCCGTCGTTCCGGCCGAAGAGCCGGTGGATGTCGAAGCGGCCCAGGGCGCCTTGGCGGGCAGCGCTACCGAGAATACAGCCAGCGGTAACGACGACGCAAATGCCGCCTGACTCGCTGCGGGAAATCTTGTGATCGACCCAAGGGCGGGGGACTGAAGGTCCTCCGCTCTTCTTTTGCCGTCTTTTCACAGACGCGCTCCGTCCTCTCCGATCCCGTCGATCCCCCTCACGTCGAAATCTGCGTCTGGCGGGTCCCTGGAACCCGATGTATCTTGCGCGAGCTTTGCTTGTACGTTTTTCACCGAATTGGCGTTAAGTCCGCTCCACGCACCGCTTTCAGGGCGTTGCCAGAGCTTCGGGGTGGACTGTGTTGGGCGCGGACGAACGCTTCCGGCAAGGCTTGAGACCCCCACATACTGATTCGCCGGTACGAGGATCCGTGGCCAAACGCTCCGACAAGCATACATCCGGCCCGTTGGGATCGGGCGCACTTCCCGCAAAGGAGGAGGAGACGCTCCGGCGGCTTTATTACGCTGGGGCGCAGCTCCCCTCGCCGATGGGCGGCTTTCTCGAAGTGCTGCACGTGCAAACCGAGGAGGATGGCTCAGGTGTCGTCATCTTCGAGTGCCTCAGTTCGTCGCTGCGGTTCAGGTTGCCCCTGAAGGCGGCCACGCGCACTGAGCGCAAAGCGGTGCGGGAAAGCATGGACGCCGGGATGGAGCCCGAATGTCCTAGGCATGGGGAAGGCCGCCGTCTCCAACGTGTGGGCCGGAACTTCATCTGTTCGGCCTGTGGGGTACGATACGCCAGAGCTTGAGGGCCAGGACTGCGGAGGCCTGGTAGCAGGCGGCGAGAGGCTGAAAAACAGGGTGGTGGGTGGGCGGCTCGCACGTTACCTTTTCGCAAGCCCACAATCCTCCAAGGAACGGCGAATATGCCAGAGCGGTTCCTCAGTTCAGAGGAATACGACGAACAAGCACATCAGCTTTACCACGACGGTGATTATGATGGGGCCCTCGATTTGCTCAAAGAGGGCCTTTCTCTATATCCCAACGCTGTCGAGTTGTGTGTGGGCATGGGCTACGCACGTCTTGCTCGCGAAGAGTTCGCGTGGGCTCGGCGGGCATTCGACCGTGCCCTGTTGCTTGATCCTGCCCACGAGGATGCGCTCGTAGGTTTGGGCGAATCCCTGCTCCGGTTCGGCCGAAAGGCGGAGGCGCTGAGCCTGTTCGGTAGGGTGGCCGAGATGGGGTTCGAGGACGACGTCGAGCTCATGCTTACCATGGGCAGAGCCCTCTACCGCGAGGACCTATACGCGGAGAGTCGCGACGTTTTCGCCAAGGCGGCCGCGGCCCGCCCCGACAGTGCCGAGGCGGCCGCTTCGCTAGGTTACTCTCTGCATCGACTCGGGGACGAGGTTGGAGCTGGTCGTCAGATCCGTAGGGCGCTACGCCTCGATCCGGATCTGCATGAGGCTCGCACCTATCTCGGACACCTCCTGTATGATCGGGGCGACTGGGAGGGAGCCCTTCGCGAGTTTGAGCGAGTACCGCCGCCGGAACATTGGGACTCGCTGGCCGTGTGGCGTTTGATCGAGCTCAAGCGGGCCCTGTGGCAGATGGAGACCGGCGACGCCAGGCTCATGCCGTGGGAGGAGCGCCTAACCGAACTCGAGGCCCTGCAGGATCCCATCGACCGACTCCTCGCCGAGGTGGAGACTCAGGTCAACGGCGCCGACGGGCAGGTGCCGTTCGATCCCAGCCAGTTGGAGTTGTTCGAGCGAGGCGGGACCGGCGATACAGCGACCCACCAGCTCCGGATGGCCGATGGGTATCTCTTCAGGGGGACGTGGCACCAGATTCTGCGGCAAATGCGGGACCACGCGGGATTTTCGCACGAGACGCTCGCCCATTACATGCGGCGGCTGGCTGAGCGGTGGCATGAACAATCGGGGCTCGAGATTCCATTTCAGGATCCCGAAGGCTTCCTGATCGCGGCGATCAAGGCTGGCCTTGTTACCCTCGAAGACGATTCGAGCTGACCGATGACACCGGACACCAGCGCACTTCTCTCTCGTTTCCACCGCGCTCTAGTGCGGGAGATTAGAGAGGTCCGTCCCGACTATCTCGTCGAGCCATTCACGGTCGCCGAGATCTACCAGAACCTTGTTCCGTACCGCTCTCACCGGGATGTGATCGGTGTGGAGATGAACGGCGACTACGAAGACGCGCTGCTGAGGCTACTCGCTGGCGAGGGCGACTACCTCTTCCTCGAGTCGGAGATGGCACGCCGTGAGATTCGGGAGGAGTTGCAGACCGGCAATCCCAATACGGGTCTCTTCCGCGATTTTGCCGCGGCCGACGTGAGGCTCAATCCGTCGAAGATCGACTTCGATGGCCCGGTACTCTACGAAGAATCCAACGCCGACGACGTGGGTAAGGCCGAGGTGGTATACGAGGATTCCGACCTCATCCACGAGCCTGAGGAGTTCGACGGCACGAATGCCGTGAGCGTAAATGTGCCGGAGGCCGAGAACGATGCTGCCGACGATCCTGAGCTTGCGTTCGGGTTTACTGAGACGGACGATGTCGTGGCGGATCCCGCGGCGGATACTGAGGGGCACGCGGCCGAGCCGTCCGACGACGGCCCAGGGATGGGGGAGGTTGAGGCGTCGAATCCCGTCGCATCGGATGGTGCGGCGACGTCCTCCTGCCCATGGTGCAAGGAGGAGCTTCCCGAGCGGGAGGGAATCAAGTTCTGCCCGTTTTGTGGCAGCAACTTAGGCTTCGCGCCCTGTACCGCTTGCGGCGAGGACATCGACACGGGTTGGCGATTCTGCATAGCGTGCGGCACGGAAGCACCTTCCTGATCCACCGCACCCCTCTAGTTAGCGCGATGCTGGTGCTCGGGCTGGCCGCTTGCTCACCGCAAGAGGGTGCGGACGACCGGGCCGGCGTCGACACTACGCTCCTCGATTCGTTGGGCATCGACCTGAACCGCATTGTCGAACGCGTGTCGCTGGGCGGAGCGCGTGATCGGGAGCACGTGGTGCCGCCCACTGTCCGTGTCGAGTCCGGCACGGTCGTCGAGTTCTACACGGTTGATCGGCGCGTCCACAGCATCACCTTCATGGAGGATTCGCTCACGCTACCCGCCCGCAGATTTCTCGAGGAGAAGGGCCAACTCTCGAGCCCGCCCTTGGTGGAGCGGGGGAGCCGGTTTGTTGTGGACTTCATGGGTGCCCCGCCGGGCCGGTATCCCTACCTCAGCCACGGCCATGGAGAGTCGACTCGGGGAGTGATCATCATAGGGGCGGACGAAGCCGGCAACTGACGACCGCCATTCTGGCGGGCTCCTTGGCGGTATCTTTGTAGCTTTATGCTTGGCCTGCCGACTCAGTGATGCGGTAACGCCTTCCACCCAAACCCAGAGCAGTGAATGCTGCGTGTTGCAGTCATTCCCGGTGACGGCATCGGGATCGAGGTGTCACGCGAAGCCACCCGCGTGCTCGAGAGGGCCATCACCGTTTTTGACCTCGACATCGAGCTCGACCAGTGGGACGTGGGTGCAGAGCGCTTTCTGCGGGACGGTATTACGCTCACCGATGCCGAGTTCCGCACTCTGGCGGAGGATCGTGACGCGATTCTGCTAGGGGCGTTGGGCGATCCGCGCGTGAAGGATGAATCCTACGTGCGCGATATCCTCTTGGGCCTTCGCCTCAAGCTGGATCTCTACATCAACTACCGTCCGTGTGTCCTGCCTGATCCGTCGCTGTGCCCTCTTAAGGACGTGCCTGCCGAGGGGATTCACCTAGACATCTTTCGGGAGAACACCGAGGGAATTTATCTGAACCTGGGCGGCGTGTTCCGCGAGGGGATGGCGGACGAAGTGGCGATCCAGGAGAGCGTCAACACGCACCGCGGAGTCGAGCGCATCGTGCGGGCTGCCTTCCAGTTCGCTGCGGACCGGGGACGTCCGTCGGTTACCCTAGTGGACAAGGCAAACGCGATGCCGATCGAAGGGGCGTTGTGGCGGCGGGTCTTCGACGTGGTGGCCCAGGACTATCCGGAAGTCGCCCAGAACACTATGTATGTGGATGCAATGGCGATGGATCTGGTCCGCAGGCCCGAGCGGTACTCGGTCCTCGTGACGTCCAATCTATTCGGCGACATCATCAGTGATCTCGCCGCAGAGTTGACCGGAGGCCTCGGCCTGGCGCCTTCGGCCAACATACACCCGGGACGTCATGCCCTTTTCGAGCCCGTTCACGGCTCGGCCCCGGACATCGCCGGATTAGGGACCGCGAATCCCATCGGAGCGATCCGGTGCGCCGGGCTGCTGCTCGAGTATTTCGGGTTCGAGGCAGCGGCAGTGGCCGTGGAGACGACGGTTGCACTCTCCATCAGAGAAGGTCAGACCACTGCTGATTTGGGTGGCGCGCGCTCCACCCAACAAGTGGGGGAGTGGATTTGTGACAACCTCGACGCAACCATGCCTTCGACCCAGCCTGCTTAGACGGCGCAAGGCGGACCCGGCGGAGAGCCGAGCCGCTTCAACACGACAGGATGATTTCGACGATGGCTGAACGAAAAACGATCGGTCAGATCCTGATGAACTTCGGCCGGATCACCGAGGAGGACGTCGAGAAGGCCCTGGAGTATCAGCAGGAGACCGGAGGGTATTTCGGAGAAGCTCTGCTGGCTATGGGCTTCGTGTCCCAGGAGGAGCTTGAGTGGGGGCTCGCTTCCCAGTTCGACTTGCCGTACGTGTTTCCTGACGCTGAATCGATCGACCCGGAGGCTGCCGCGCTCGTGTCGCCGGAGTGGGCGTTGGCCCACCTCACGTTGCCGATCATGCGTACAGAGGACACGCTCACCGTGGTGGTCGATTCACCCATCAAGACCGAGGCGGCCGACTCGCTTCAGGCACGCACGGATCTCAACGTCGAATTGGCTTTGGCGTCCCCCAACAAAATCCGCGAACTCATCCGTCAAGTATACGCCCGTACGGCCGCCCAGGAGGAAGGTGAACGGCCGACGCCGGCGTCGCTCAGCGAGGTGTTCGACTTCGCTTTGGATGCGACCTCGAGCCGGTTCGGGATCTCCACGCGAGGACACCGGGCCTGGGGTTGGTTCGACGACGCCGGGAAGATCCGGCGCCATCCGCTCAAGGGCCTTTGGGCCCAAGAGCTGGACCAGCTCGTGACTCCGCCGCCCTCGGAAGAGGTGGGTGATGGGCGACGTGCCACCTACACCGGTCACGTGAATCGCGCCGGCATGGTTACCCCGATCGAGGTCCAGTACCTGGCCGATGAGAGCGGGGCGGAATACCTGTTCAGTCCGGTTCAGGAAAGGGCGATTCTCCAGCAACGGTTCACGCCGCCGGCGCCGGGGATCATGTCGGAGATCCGCATGCTGGCGCGCTCGGGCTCGGCACGGTTCGTCGTGGTCGCCGACCCGCCCGAGTTGGGCCACAAGATCCTGCCCCATCTTCCTACATTGATCCTGGATGCCTCGTGGAGGTGCATCTACGTCACGGATCCGGAGAGCGCGGCGGCCCAGGAGGCGTTCTCGATCGAATTGCCCGAGGACGAGTCCAAGTGGGGTGAGGAGCTGGATGGTATCAGGGCGTTCCACTTCGATGTCGTCACAGTGGATCTGCCCAGTGATCCCGAGGACTGGATCACTCCGGCCCTCGACATCGCTGCCGTGGCCTTCGTGCTCTGGCCGAGTGACAAGGATCGCAGGATCGCCTATGAGGCTGGCATCCGATGGATCCTGACCATCACGGCGGAAGAGAGTGGTCGCCTGGATTGGACGTTGGATCCCGTCAGCGGCTGATTCGCTACGGCTCCGGATGCTCCGACAAGTGAAACCTCGAAACGAACGATAGGAATACCCGATGGCCCAGATCGATCAATTCCTGAAGGTCATGGTGGAGCAGGGAGGTTCGGACCTTCACCTCACCACGGGCTCCGTGCCCGTCATGCGAATTCACGGGCACATGCAGCGGATCAAGTTCCGCGAGTTGACGGGGAAGGACACCGAGGCTCTCCTATTCGGCATCATGAAGGAGGAGTGGCGGATGCGGTTCCTCGAGCACCAGGAATTCGATTTCGCCTATGAGATTCCGGGAGTGTCCCGCTTCCGCGTCAACGTCTTCCTTCAGCGCAAGGGGATGGCGGGGGTCCTCCGGACGATCCCTACGAAGATCCTCACGGCCGACGACCTCGGCCTCCCGGACGTGGTTCGCAAGCTGTGCATGCTCACCAAAGGACTCGTCCTCGTGACCGGCCCCACCGGGTCCGGCAAGAGCACCACATTGGCGGCCATGGTCGACCTGATCAACGAAACCAGGGCAGACCACATCCTGACGATCGAGGATCCGATCGAGTTCACGCACGAGAACAAGAAGTGCCTGGTCAACCAGCGCGAGGTCGGCTCCAGCACCAGGAGCTTCGCAAACGCACTTCGGGCGGCCCTCCGCGAGGATCCGGACGTCATCCTCGTCGGTGAGATGCGAGACCGGGAGACGATCGAGCTCGGGATCACCGCTGCGGAAACGGGACACTTGGTGTTCGGAACGCTCCACACCAGCTCGGCCCCCAAGACGGTCGACCGCATCATCGACGTGTTTCCCGCAGACCAGCAGGAGCAGATCCGCGCCATGCTGGCCGAGTCGCTGAAGGGCGTGATCTCGCAGGTGTTGCTCAAAAAGAAGGGTGGAGGCGGCCGGGTAGCGGCCTGGGAGATCATGATCGGCACGAACGCGATCTCGAACCTCATTCGAGAGAACAAGGTCTTCCAGATCCCGTCGATGATCCAGACCGGAAAGAAGGACGGGATGCAGATGATGGACCAGGCGATCCTCGAACATCTCATGGAGGGAGTGATCGACGGCAACGAGGCCTACGTTAGGGCGTCGAACAAACAGGCCTTCGCGCAGTACCTGACCGATGACACCCCAGAAGAGGAGTTCGTTTAGGCAATGGGCACGCAACGGCAAGAAAGGGATGTCGTCATCCTCTCCGGCAAGCGCACGGGATTCGGGACGTTCGGTGGCTCGCTCAAGGACCTCACAGCGACCGAGCTGGGGATAGTCTCGGGCAAGGCCGCGCTGGAATCGTCCGGCGTCGAGGCGGGCCAGATCGATCACGTGATCTACGGTAACGCTCTACAGACGTCGTCAGAGGCCATTTACCTGGCGAGACACGTGGGCCTCGGTGTCGGCATTCCGCAGGAGGTGCCGGCTCTCACGGTAAACCGCCTGTGCGGTTCGGGGTTCCAGGCGCTCGTGAATGGCGCTCAGGAGATCTTGCTGGGCGAGGCCAACGCGGTGCTCGCCGGCGGAACCGAGTCCATGAGCCAGGCACCTCACGTCGTGCGCGGCGCCCGCTGGGGCAAGATGCGTCTCGGGGAGGCCGGTGGCTTCTTCGAGGATCTCCTCTGGGAGTCGCTGCTCGACTCGAACTGTGGCCTCACCATGGCTCAGACGGCTGAGGAACTCGCCGAACGGTACGAGGTCACCCGTGAGGAGGCCGATGAGGTGGCTCTGCGCAGCCAGCAGCGTGCGGCGGCGGCCTGGGCCGAGGGCCGTTTCGATGCAGAGATTACTCCGGTTACGGTCCGGACTCGAAAGGGCGAAGTCGAATACGCGGCCGACGAGCACATCCGGGCGGATACCTCGATGGAGATCCTGGGCGGCCTTCGGCCATACTTCAAAAAGGACGGACTCGTCACCGCGGGTAACGCCAGCGGGATCGGCGACGGATCCGCGAGCGCGGTTCTGGCGGACGCCGCTTGGGCAGAGGCACAGGGCCTGGAGCCCATCGGCCGGTTAGTCTCCTGGGGGTTCGTCGGCGTGGAGCCTCGGGTCATGGGTATCGGACCGGCTCCGGCGTCTCGTAGGGCCTTGGAAAGGGCCGGCCTGGAACTCGACGATATGGATCTGGTCGAGGTCAACGAGGCCTTCGCGCCGCAGTACAAGGCGGTGGAGAAGGAGTTGGGACTGGACCCCGAGATCACGAACGTGGACGGCGGAGCGATTGCCCTCACCCACCCCCTCGCGGCTTCGGGTGCCCGCATCACCATTCACCTTATCCACGAGCTCAGGCGGAGGGGCGGCAAGTACGGCCTCGGATCTGCCTGCATCGGTGGCGGACAAGGTGGCGCCGTGGTGGTGGAGGCCTACTAGTCCGCTGTAAGAGCCTTCGAGGACTGCCGCTATGCCTGACGAGCCTGGAAAGAGCCTGACGCGGAAGGAATTCGAGGCCGTCATGAAGCGGGCCTCCGAATTGTCCGCCTCGGACGCGGATGGTGGCGAGGGCGAACTCGACGAAGCCGAGCTCTTTCGCATCGGGCGTGAAGTCGGCTTCTCCGACGCCCATGTCCGTCGAGCCCTCCTCGACGTCCGAAGCGCCCAAACCAGCGGTGGTCTGATCGACTCCTGGATGGGCCCGAGCCGCGTTCATGCTTCGAGGGTGGTGCCGGGCTCCGCCGAGGAGCTTCGCGAGGTCTTGGACGAATTCATGGTAGCCGGCCATCTACTCCAGCCCGTTCGGCAGGGCACCGGTATCCTCCTTTACCGTCCCGCCGTCGACTGGATTTCGCACTTCGCGCGGGCGGGCGCATCGCTGTCTGAGCGGGTGCATTGGGCATCGGCGAAGGAGGTCGAAATCCGTCTCAACGAGGTGGAGGACGGGTCGACCTTCGTGGAGCTGGTGGTCGACCCCGGGATTCGAGGTGAGTACCTGTCCGGGGCTATTGTCGGTGGCATGGCCGCGGGTGGAGCGGCGAGTCTTGGACTGCTGCTCCTTCTTGGTAGCATCTTGATGCCTCCGCTACCGCTTGTCGTCGCCGTGGCAGTCGGCGGCGCCGTGACTGCCGGAGTGGCTGGGCTCACCGGGCGGGCATCGAAGAAGAAGCACGAGGAAGTGAGACAGGAACTCGAAGGCGTCCTGGATTCACTCGAGCGTGGGGATGACCTTTCTCCCCCGCCGGCTTCCTGGCGGCGGTGGGTCAAGCGTCAGGCCAAACGCTTTCGCGTCGATCTGTTCGGCGAGCTCGATTCCTGACGGAAGCCTTCATGCGCGGATCTGCGCCACCCGGGTCGGGGCGGGAAACCGAAACCCTGGCGCCCGGGCCGGCAGGTATCTAGAGTTCATGTAGGCCCTTTGTTCTCCTCGTAGCGTGGTTTCACCGGATGATCCTAGCCCCCCTTTCGGACCCTCTTCTCCGTTTCGCGGTGTGCCGTGCCGCCCTGCCGGAGGAGGATGTGCTTTGTCAGGACTCTGAGATCGCGGAAGCGTTGGCCCTTGGCTATCCACGACTCGGCGTTCTGGCTCCGATGGAGGAGCATCCGTGGAAGAACGCAATCCTTTCGAGTGGTGTGCCGGTGTTGGTTCTGGGCACGCTCGAAACAGAGTTGGCGCGACCCGTCCCGGGCTGGACGGGGGTGGCAGTGCGAGAAATCGACACCAGCGTATATGGGCTGCGGAGACTCATGGCAGAGGCTGGCAGCCCCCCTGGGTGGGTCGATGGTGTGTTGGTCGATTTGAGCCGGATGTGCGGATTCCCGCTTCCGTACGAGTTTCGCGGGTTCGTTCGCCGCCTGCTCGAATTCCCCGCACGCTACAACAAGCTGGAAGCAATGGGCGCGGTGGCAGAGCTTTCGACCGGTGCGCTCAAGGCCCGCTTTCGACGCCGGGGACTCCCTTCACCGTTTGGTTACTTGTCGTGGCTCAGAGTCGTCGCAGCTACACGCGTCTTGGCCGATCCCTCGATCACGACCGTGGAGGCGGCCTTCCGGCTCGGCTACACGTCCAACGGAAATTTCTGCCGATCCATCCAAGCGGTTTCGGGCCTGACCACGACCGACCTGCGGTCACCCGAGGGACGCAACCGGGTTCTCTCGGAGTTCGTGACCTACTACCTCACACCCGATGTACGGGACCGTTGGGCGAGCTTGTCCGGGCTCTTCCGGCGTGTCGCCTGAGGCACGAGCAAAAAAAACGACCCCCTTTGGGGTCGTCCACCGAGCGCACGCCAGGTTTGACCAGCGCTACCTACGGCCGCGTCGCTGCCGCCGGCGCTCCCGCCGAATCGCCGCCTCACGCTTACGCTTACGCTGCGCGCTGGGCTTCTCGTAAAAGCGCCGCTTCCGGAGCTCAGAATAGAGTCCGGAGCGCTGCACCTTCCGCTTGAAGCGGCGAAGCGCCCTCTCGAGGCTTTCGTTGTCCTGTACTGATACTTCCAAGACTCTCACACTCCTTGGCTAGCCACATACTCCGACAAGACGTGAAAGGTAAACGGGCGCCTTGGAGAGGGCAATGTCAGGGCGCCTGAATCGCCTAGGGAAGACGCCCTTCGCGATGCAGCGTGTGGGAGTAGAGAAGATACTCGTTGCGGTTCGCGACGTAGTCCTTGGCCCACACCTCGAAGGGTGGCAGCGGAAGGCGGCTCTCGATGTACTCGACGACCAGCATTGCGAACTGGAGTCGGTCCTTGGCGCTGAAGTCGATGACTCGGCCATCGAGGATATTCCCCACCGCGTCTTCGAAGTCTTCCGGCCTGAGCAGCGCGATGAAGTGAGCGACTTGATCGATCCGATAGGATGCGTACAGGGAGCGCAGTTGGGTCACCTCGACGTGATCGCCGACACTGTCCTCCATCTCGCCGAGGGGTCCCGAGAGCTCGAGCGAGTTCTCGGCGAGCATGTTTCTGAACCAACGTCGGAGCTGAGTGGTGTCGGATTGGTCCTGAGTGTGGAGCGCCGAGGCCAGAAGGCCGTTCAGCAGAGGCCGCCCCAACCCCCGGGCCTTTTGATCGATCTCCGACTCGGACGCCTCCAGGAAGATATCGGCCGTCCGCACGCCGTCGACTTCGGAGCCGCCGTCCTTCGAACGGAAAGAGAAGTAGCCGTGCCACCGCTGAGCACGGTCACGGAACGTCACCAGGAAGCACGCCCAGCTTTCCCCGTCGTTGTCGAGGAACCCCATGGAGCGGCTGCGGGGGCGATCCGGAGTCATGCGGTGATCGTGAGACCTCGTGCCTGTTCGGACGTGGGACAGCGTCCAGTGTATGCGAACCCCCCAAGATACCCAACCGCTTCGTTGGTGCAAGGAAGGGCATACACCTGGCCTAGGAACATCCGTGCGTCAGCGGTAGCGGCGTGAAGAAATGCCTTGCCATATTGGTAAACATATAGTTATCGTGAAATCGGAATCGGGCATGGATCTAGTGAACATCCATGCTTCAAGCGGCATTACTCTGATTGAGCGACGGTTTGAAGCCCGGCAAAGTTGCCGGTTTTTTTTGCCCGGTGCCGGCGGTACCACACGGCGCCTGGGAGGACCGAAATAAATAAGCGAGAGCTCCGGCTGGAACCGGGACTCTCGCTTCGAGGCACGGGATGGCGACCCGCGCTGCTCGTATTTGCTATGAGCAAGCTAAGGGAATCGCCGAGAAAGTGTCAAGGGCGACGTGCGCCTGCGACCTGAACACGCCTCCGTGCCAAAGCGCGGGGGCGTTCTTTATTGACTGGAGTTGGTTGGATGAATGCGATGCCCATGACGATGGACGGGGGCGCACGGCCGGAGGCGATGGCCGATGTGCCGGGCGTATGCGAGCTGCCCCTCACGCGCGCGGTGGTCCAATATCGCGACGTGCACGAGGTCGACATTCCGGGCGGCCGTATCCAAGACATCGGCCTCGCGCTGGTCTTGGAAGGGAAGTTCGCGACCGCTGCGGAGGTCGTGGATCTCGGCAGCGCCTCCCTCAAAACGCTCGACCTGAGTCATGAGCTCGTCGTACTCGACTGGGTTTACGAACCGACTCTGGAACACGTAACGGATTTGCTACGGGAGCGGGCGGCCGCGCCGGAAATCTCGGTGGATCGTCTCGCGCCGTACTGTTTCCAGATGGCCCTTCGGTTGCTCGAGCGTATCGGTTTCGGTCCGCTCACGCGCTCGACGGTGCTCCGGATCGGATTCCGGGACATCTGCAGGGACCTGGACATGCATGAAGGCACCTCGGTGCGAATCGTGATGGAGCCTGGGCGCATCACGAGGGCACACATGGACTACGATGGGGCCGCGTTGGTCTTCCGCACGTCCTCGACCGAGCCGGACCCCATGATGGAGGCAAGCCTCCATGAGGCCTTCCCCTCGAGCAGCCTGTGGCAGGTCACACCGTCGGTCGGCGAGGCGCTCGTGTCGTATGAGGTGAGGCTGCCAGTGCCCATTACGCTGGCCGAGTCACGGACGGCACTTGGCACGGTGCGAAAGGGACTGGCTCATCTGCTGTCTCGTTTCGAGCCGCAACGCTTCGAGGCCGTAGAGCAGCACTTGAGCACGTTCGGGGAGCGGGAAACCCTCGCACGCCTGAACCTGCGCGAGCCACGCCAGCGAGCCACGCCACTCCTGGCGAAGGGCCAGCGGCCAACGGACTCGAACCCGACGGTTCACTGACCATGGTCAGCCCCATGCGCTCTACCGGCCAGCACGGGCGTCCGTCTGGGTCCGGTGCAGGAGAGGCGACGAGTCACGGAATCGACGCCGGCCGCCGCCGCCAATACCAGGAGTACTGCCAGCGGCAGGCGGAGGGTCTGGTCCGCCTGGTTCCCAAGGAGGCCATCCGGCCACTGTACCGCACGGCGCGTGCGTGGGCGGTGGCCAGGGGGCTATGCGAGAACAAGGACCCCATGGCCACCCTGGTTCGGTACTGTCGTGAGCTCTTACCGCTGCCCCCGTTCGAATGCTGGCTCGAGGACTACGAGCACAATCGGATTGCCCACCTCCAGTACGTCTCCGAGGGACCACTCGACACCAGGACTGTGGCACCGGTAGTGGTCGACGCCAGTGACCTACGGATCGACGGGGAGACGTGGACGGCGAGCCTGAGCCTCTTCCCGGATGGCGACGTGTGGCGTGGGTTCATCGGCTTCCGCCGAGGCTCCTCCGACACGGGCGTCCGAACCGCAAATGTGTTCTGCGAAGAAGACCCCAAGAACATTCGTGAGAGGTTCACAGATCTCACCTCTCACACCCTCAAAGCGTTCCTCAGATCGACCCTTCCCTAGTACACGTTTTTTGCAATAAAATCCTCCAGCATTCAGTTCCATTTTCACTGCACTCACATCGCGGAAGCCTGTGGTATGCTTGAAGTTCCAGAGATAAAAATAGCAAGAATCCCGACCTTCCTGGTACTCAGGAACAAGTGGATTCGACAAAATCTTGATTTTCTAAGTCGGTGTAACATAACGACTTATGGATGTGGATGTCTGGGTCGGAGAGTCGAAAAAAAGGTCTTGCGCCTACCCGAATAGTCGTTTATTATGTGTTCGCCTCAAGGAAAGCTTTCCTACCAAAGATCGTTCGGGATACACGAACGGGCCGTCAGGTCCGATGTGGATTCTGTAAGTTTTCAACTCAAACTACGTTGGTGAGGATTGCGCATGTGGGAGACCTGCTCCGTACAGTTGAACGTTCGCTTGCCTCGGGACCTCGCAGAGCAAGCTGAGGAGGTTCAGCGCACGGACCCCGAGTTCCTGAGTAGGGTGGTCCTGTACGGCCTCACACGCCGGTCGATCTACCGCCATCTCCGTGGGCAAGACGGCCCCGACCCGGGCGATACCGCCCAGCCAAGAGCTACCTGACAAGACCGAACCGCTTGACGTTGCCGTAGGCGGAGGGTAAAGGTGAACTGACGTCCACCCATCCCCAAGGCCGCGTTCGATTGGATTCGGGCCGGCTGAGCACCTCCAGCCCCTAGCTAGGAGGACGCCGTGAGCGACGTAGGCGGGTCGATCGGGCATGGTCAGGAAAGTACGGAGGCCGAAGCTGTGCTTCGGGCGAAATACTTGGACTATTGTTCTGCCCAGGTTGCGGATCTCCTCCTCCTCTTGAGCCCCGACGAAATCTACGTGCTAGCCCAGGAAGCTCACCGCAAGGGTGGCCGACCAGATGAGTTGTCCTATAGCCGCATGGTTCAGTTGGCCACCGCGAGCGTGTCACGCAGGGCGGTTTTACCACCGTTCGACGTGTGGGCGGAGGACTATCAGAAAAATCCCGAGCGCTACGAGGCCTACCTCATGGGATTGTGGCGCAGCGAGGTCGACGACGGCAGCTAGGAGACCCCGGTGTGGGTGGGTGAAAATACCATCACGGCAGCTAGGGGGACCCTGGGCATGGCCCGGGGTGGGACCGGGCCCGTGGTCTGGGTCCGTTAGAACGGAAGGTCGTCGTCGGGATCAGAAGCAGGAGGCGTGCTCGGACGGCCGTCCGGGGCTCCACCACCACCACCGAAGTCCCCGCCCGCACCGCCGCCACCGAAGTCCCCGCCCGCACCGCCGCCCCCGCCTGAGCCCATCATGATCATCTCCGTGACCACGATGTCGGTCCAATACTTCGTGCCGCCCTCGCCCTCGGTCTGGGAGTATTCGACTCGTCCTTCCACGTAGAGGCGGTCCCCCTTCTTGACCCACTGCTCGACGATGTCCGTGAGCTTTCCAAAGAAGGTGAGTCTGTGCCACTCGGTCTTTTCCTGCTGATTGCCGGAGCGGTCCTGCCAACTGCGATTGGTCGCCAACGACATCTTGGCCACGCGAGCGCCGGAACCCGTGGCCCTGATTTCCGGATCGCTTCCGACATTGCCGATCAGCATGACCTTGTTGAGTGACCGACTCATCGTGGTGCACTCCTTCTCGAGTTGATGGATGGTGACTGACAAGTGCTTTCCACCGGGTCAGGCTCCCGCGAGGGAATCCCGAAAACCCAGGGTCAGCCAAGGTACGAAACGGGCGCAGCGGGCGCCACGGCCCCGGTGGCGTGCGCCTGCTCCCGCCGGTAGGTTCACGGCGCTCACCGCCCGAATTTCGGACGCGTCGACAACCTCACCGACGAGCATTGCCATGAGCGATCTCCAGCACATCAGAGTGGAATGGGACGACGAGTTGGCGCTCGTTTACATCGATCGTCTGGACAAGCTCAATGCCCTGAATGCCGAGGTGATTCAGGAACTCGGCCAGGTCTTCCGGGAGCTTCGTGACGACGACCAGGTCCGGGGCGTCATCCTCACTGGCTCTGGAGAGAAAGCGTTCGTGGCGGGTGCCGATATCGGCGAGCTCGCCAAGATGACCCCGATGAGCGGGGTGGGAGTGAGCCGGGACGGGCAGCGGATTTTCGCCGAAATCGAGCGCTATCCCAAGCCGGTCCTCGCGGCGGTGGGGGGCTACGCGTTGGGAGGCGGGTGTGAACTCGCGCTCGCTTGTCACCTGCGCATCGCGTCCGAGAACGCCAAGTTCGGGCTTCCGGAGGTCAGCTTGGGCATCATTCCCGGTTACGGGGGAACCCTTCGCTTGGCTCGGATCATCGGACTCGGCCGGGCGGTCGAAATGACCCTCACTGGTGCCACCGTGGACGCTGCCAAGGCGGAGCACATAGGGCTTGTCAGCCAGGTGCTCCCAAGGGAGGCGCTCATCGAGGGTGCCAAAACCTTCATGCGCGGTATCACGAAGAACGGGCCGCTCGCGGTGCGCGCGGCCCTCGAGTCGATCTATTTCGCGCTGGACTCCCCGGGCCCGGATGCGATGAGCTTCGAGTCCGCCCTCTTCGGACTGCTGGCCTCGACCGAAGACATGAAGGAGGGCATGACCGCGTTCCTCGAGAAACGGAGTGCGAATTTCAAGGGTCGGTGAGCAGAGGGGAGACTCGAAAAGCGCGGGTGCCGAGCACAACCTGGGGCCGTTCCGGGCCTCCGATTTCCCGCCATTCATGCGGCGTCTGACGCAGGACCCTCGAAGGCACGGAAGTGCTTGTACCACAATGCTTTCCGGCGTCTCGTGGCCCCCTGGTAATACTGGCCGAGAAATGTTAAATTTACTCATGTTGCGAAGGCTTCCCCAGTCACCGGCGAATTGCGCCTGAGCGGGCTCCATCTCCGGCACTTCCGGAACCTCGGAGACCAGGAGCTTCGTATCCCCGCCGAGGGTGTGGCTGTCATCGGACGCAACGGCCAGGGCAAGTCGAACCTTCTCGAAGCGATCTACTACCTCGAGACGTTTCGGTCTTTCCGCCGGGCTCCTGACGAGCAGTTGATCGCGTTTGGTGAGGATTCATTCCGCTTGGTGGCCTGCCTCGTCGAGTGTAGCGTGGACGCGGGTGGTGGGCAGGGAGATGACATCGAAGTCACGGCCGCGTACCAGAGGACGGGAAAGCGCAAGAAGGTTTCGGTCGAGGGTGCGGAGCCGGAACGCTTGGGTGATGCCGTCGGCCGACTGTCGGCGGTGATCTTCTCGCCCTTGGACGTCGGGGTGGTGAACGATGGTCCCGGCCAACGTCGTCGTTTCGTGGACATCGTCCTGTCGCTGAACGTGCCAGGTTATCTCGACGCGCTGCAACGCTTCCGCCATACGCTGGCGCAGCGTAACGCGTCGCTGCGGAAAGAGAGCCCGAGAGATGTGGTGTGCGCTTGGGACGGGGTGCTCGTGGAGAGCGGGTCGCGGGTCATGCTCGAGCGGCATACGTGGGCCCAACGATGGGCGGAGACTTTCACCGGGTATTACCACACCGTGAGCGGAGACGAGGTGGCGCACCTCTCGTACGACCCGGCCTTCGCGATCGATCGCGCTGAGCTGGGCCGTGTCGAAGAACTCTACAGGCAGGCGCTCGACGAGTCTGCCCGTCGGGAGGCGCGGGTGCACGCCACCGTGGTCGGCCCCCACCGCGATGACCTTCGCATCAGCTTGGCCGAGGAGGGCGAGCACCTCGATCTGCGGGAGTTCGGTTCGGGAGGGCAGCGGCGCACGGCCGCGTTGGCACTGCGCCTGGTGGAAGCGGCGACGATCCGAGCCGCACGGGGATTCACGCCCCTTTTGCTTCTCGACGACGCGTTTGCCGAACTCGACGAGGGCAGAAGCGAACGCGTGCTCGCGCTGATCGAACAGGAGGAGCCGGGGCAGGTCATCCTTACGGCTCCGAAGGAGAGCGAGGTCAAGGTTCGCCGGGATGCTTTGCCCCGCTGGACGATCGAAGGCGGGTGCATTCAGGCATGACGCGCAAACGGACTGCGGGGCCGGTGAGGGTCGGGGAACTGGTGGACGCCTTTCTGAGCAAGGGCAAAGTTGGGCGCCAGTTACGGCGGATTGGCGTGTTGGACGAGTGGGCGGAGCGGGTAGGAGAGCGGATCGCGACGGTCACCCGGCCGAAGTCTCTGTCGGATGCGGTACTGTTCGTGGAGGTCCGGACGAGCCCTTGGCTGATGGAACTGAACATGATGAGGCAGGGCATCCTCGAGCGGTTGAACGAGGGCCGAGAGGATGTGCCCATCGAAAAAATTGTGTTCGTCTTGATGGACGGAGGCTGAAGCCGTGATTCACGGCGAGTTCGGGCCTCCCGGGGGCCCAGTGGGTTTCACTCGATAGGAAACCGTAGATGACGCGAAACGACAAGAAGGGCAACAACGGGAACAACGACTACAGGGCCGATCAGATCCAGGTGCTCAAGGGCCTGGAGGCGGTAAGGAAGCGGCCGGGCATGTACATCGGGTCGACCGCGGCCCGTGGACTGCATCACCTCGTTTACGAGGTCGTCGACAACTCCATCGACGAGGCCATGGCGGGATTCTGCACCAAGATCGGCATCTGGCTCCACGCCGACGGATCGGTGGAGGTCGTAGACGACGGGCGCGGCATTCCAGTCGACATCCATCCCGAAGAGAAGGTGCCCGGAGTCGAGCTCGCCATGACGGTGCTGCACGCCGGCGGGAAGTTCGACAAGGAGTCCTACAAGGTGTCCGGAGGTCTTCACGGAGTTGGTGTCAGCGTGGTGAACGCCCTTTCCGAGTGGTTGGAGGTCGAGATCAGCCGGGACGGCAAGCGCTATCATCAGCGGTACGAGCGAGGCATCAAGAACACGGATTTGATCGAGCTGGGCAAAGCGAAGGGGCGTGGCACCAAGGTCACGTTCCAGCCCGACCCCGAGATCTTATTCGCCAAGGGTGGTGGGGGTGGTGGGCCCACCGTCGATGCGGCCGACCCCAATTCAGCACCTCAGGATATCAGGCTCGACGTCCAAGTCATCGGATCAGGGTTCGATAACGGATCAGTGGTGAAATTCCTGAAGGGTGGCCAAAGCACGCCGAAGATCGTGACGAACTCGAGCACTTTTATCGACAAGAACAACATCATCGCGAACATCACGATCGCCGTGGACGCCGAGGTCACGCTCTACGACATCGAGGTGACGACGTCGAGGGGGAAGAAGGGCATCGGATCGGAGCTGTTCAGTGTGACAACTGCTCGGAGTCAACTGGTGGTCCAGGCCGTAGACCCCGCGCTCGCGTCACGCGGCATCACCCTGGACGTTCGCGTGCTGGGCTCCGGCTTCGATAACGGATCACAGGTGACGTTCTTAGGCGAGGCTCCCGCGGCCGGTGTGACGACGAACTCCACGGTGTACGTCGGCAAGTCGGAGCTGGTGGCGAATATCACCATCGCCGCCGGGGCGGAGGAGGGGCTCTACGATGTCGAGGTCGTCACGGGCTCGGGAAAGCGGGCCGTCGGGGTG
>JADFRS010000025.1 GCA_022561145.1 Gemmatimonadota bacterium | reverse complement strand
AGAATAAGCTAACAATAGCCAAGATTCCAAAAGCTATAGGGGACACAATTCCTATGACATTAGTCAGAGAGGCCTGTAGAAATTTTGTAAATATTAATCCTATCAGAAACATGGAAGATATTACCCCTAGAGTAACCAACAACCCTAGAAGAATAAAAGTCTTTTTTGATTCTCTTCCCGAAAACTGATTAGAGAGATATGCTAAAAAAGCAGGATACAGGGGAAGAACACAGACTGCTGCCAAAGGTGCGAAAAGCCCTGCTAGAAAAGATATCTGAAAATTTACTAAAGCACTCACCATTTTAACATCCCCTAGATACTTCTAATTTTAAGGTTTCTACAGACTTAACCCCAGAACCCAATTGCCTCGCTTTTTGTCCATCACAAACCAGAACCATTGGAGCAGAAGGAGCATTTACTATGTTAATCCCAAACTGGTCAATAAGAGACCGCGTAAATTCCACAGGGGAGACTGCATAATACCAGTTAAAACCATTTCTTTCAATGTGTTCTAAAACCCGAGATTCATCTTCATTTGGGTCTGTATCAATTGAAATTGAAACTGGTTCAGCAACGCCAATCGCATATGCAAGTTGTACTTCACATCTATCAGCTAGTTCTGCTGCAACAGCGTTCGGAGGGCGAAGTGATCGTCCTGTCAAGATTGGCACCGCCGCGCGGTCAGCGTGCGGATCAAGTACTTACCTCGTACATCTTCGGTGTGCCATCGACGACCAGCGACGACGTAGCAGAGAAGATAGCGCGGTACTCACTTCTGCTGCTGAAGGAATCTCCGGACAAAGCTGACCTGATGGAAATCGAAGCACTCCGACGGGGCCTTACTCAAACTTTCGGAGGAGCTGAAACCCCTCTGCAGGACGTTGTAGCGAGCGCGGTGCGGGAAACACTCTCCAGGATGGCCTCAGAAGGCTTGGTCAATTTCCATCCTGATGCCTTGACTCTAGAAACCAGGAGGCAGCTTCAAAAACTGTTCGGCGGCTGACGATGGTTAAGATCGATTTCCCAGAGCCTTCGGGAGCCGACTGGCAAGAGTGGCGAGCGGCCTGCGAAGCTGCTCGCGAAGAGTCGGTGCAGGTTGTCGCGAATGGGGGCAAGGCCGCGGTCAAGGACCTGTACTGGATCCTGGCGTGGGCGCCGGCTCGGTCGTCGATGCCACCGAGGGACGGCAGAACCCGCAGCGCACGGGCTGGGGAGACATCCCCTTGGCGGTGGTGGAGGGCAACTAGCGGCTCGTCGGAGCTAGAAGCCGCGCCAGTCTTCATCCAGGATCTTGTGATACACCTGGGAACCGATAAGTAACTCGACGATGTCAGGATCGAGTTGTCCCCCGGCCGACTCCATGTTGAGGATCTCGAGGGCCCTCTCTGGCGAAAGCGCCCTCTTGTAGGGCCGGTCTGAGGCTGTCAGCGCGTCGAAAATGTCCGACACCGTCATGAGGCGGGTCTGAACGGGAATATCGGCGCCGCCAATGCTCCTGGGGTAGCCCGTTCCGTCGAGCTTCTCGTGATGCCCGTGCGCGATCTCCGCCAAGAAGGCCAAGTCTTCGGTCCAGGGGATCTGGCTGAGGAAGTGGAACGTGTGCGTGACGTGCGACTCGATCTGCTTCCGCTCAGCGGGATCCAGAGATCCCTTGGGGATCGACAGGAAGTGGAGCTCGTCGTCGGTGATGTACGGTACCTCGTTGCCGTGGAGGTCCGGGAACGTGGTGGCGGCGATGTCGTTGAGGATGTCTGCGGTGGCCTCGGGAAGTACGCGTGGCTCGTTCGACTCCCGGATGGCTTCCTGGAACTCATCGACCCGTTTGAGTGAGGCCTGGAACTCCGCGTCCAGCTTCTCGACGTAGGAGTCGAAGCCGCTCGTTCCACTGTCCAACAGGAATTGGGCCCGTTTGCCATGAAAGCCGGCTTCCAAGGTGCGGCGGATGAGGTCGAAGCGTGACTCGATCCTGTCCAACATCACGGGAGGGAGCTTCTTGGCCTTCACCAGAACGTGTTCGCGCACGCCTACCTTTCCGAAGTCGTGTAGCAGCCCGGCGAAGCGAAGCTCGCGCATCTGCTCCTTGGTGAAGCTCGTGTCCTTGAAGGCGCCGTCCCGCGCCCTGTCCGCTAGCTCGGCGAGGTCGCAGGTGAGCGTGGCCACGCGCACCGAGTGCCCCGACGTGGTAGGGTCTCGCTGGTCGATCGCGGTCACCGCGGCCTTGATGAAGCCGTCGAAGAGGTTCTCGATGTCTCGGTAGAGCTGGCTGTTCTCGATCGAGACCGCCGCTTGGCCCGCAAGTGACTGCACGAGTCCGACCTCGCGGGCGCCATAGGACAGTACGTGCTCGTTTGCCGAGGCTTCGTCGTGGATCACACCGTCGGGAGTCGATTTGCGGTTGATGAGCTGGACGACCCCGACCACTCTGCCCTTTCGGTTCAGCAGCGGCACGACCAACATCGATTTGGCCCGATAGCCGACCTCGTCATCGAAGGACCGGTTGAATGAGTACGGCGCTTCGGCCGCGATGCTGTACGAGTCTTCGATAATCAGGGACTCCCCGCGGCTTGCGACGAATCCAGCGATGCTGCTCTCCTCGAACGGTAGCGTGAAGTCCGGCGTGGGTAGGTTCGGGAGCGAATCGTTCTGAGCCCTGAGGAAGTGCAGGTGCTCCAAACCCTCCTCGTTCGTCTCCGTGAGATACAGGCTTCCCGCGTCGCTGTTGGTCAGGACACGAGCTTGCGTGAGGATCATGCCGAGGAGGTCTTCGAGATTCCGCTCGCTCATGAGCGCGATGCCGATCTTGTTCAACTCTTGGAGTTCGCCGCGCATATCATCCATCTCCCCGCGCGCGCGCCGCGCCCCCAACGCGTTCCCCGACGCCCGAGCGGCGGAGCGGATCGCGCGCAGCTGCGCCTCCGGGCTCGCCAGGTCGTCGAGATCGAGAAAGAGCCGGTCGGCTTTCTCTGCGGCCTCACGAGCTTCTCCGTCCACGCTCAGCAACGTGGCGTGCTGAGGCAGTCCGGAGAGCTTTCCATTCGCCGGTACGAGTGATCCCCCAAGGATGACTACCGTCGGCTGGTCCGTGTCCTCCACAGATGCGAGGTCGCTGAGCTCCCGGATCTCGATCGCGTCCCCGAGGGCTGTGAGGGACGGCGGCACGCTGCCGGCCTGCGCGTAGAGGAGGAAGGTGCTCATCGCATGATCTCGTCAGCTTTGTCGAACGCCATTCTGGCCTCTTCGATGTGTCCCAGGGCGTCGAGGATTTCTCCCCGTAGTAGATAGATGCTTGCGCTGAGGGGTGCGCCGCCCGCCTCGAGCGCGCTCAGCGCGCCTTCCGCTTCGTAAAGCAGATCCGCATCGCGGTAAATCACGGCCGTCAGGAAGAGACCGTCCGTTGCGGGGTCGAGCCCAGCGTCCGCGAGGAGAGCCAGGTCGGACGTTACGGTCTCACCGGCTTCGGCCCCCATTACCGTGAAGGACTGCTCCCTCGCGGGTCTGCCCGCAGGCCTGGGCGCCACCGTCCACATGTACTCGGCGCCCGGCTCCAGCGCCTCCTCCGAGTCGGGAAGCGTCCACACGCTGTCCGGGCCGGCTTGGTAGCGATTGAAGCCACCGCCGATGCGGCGGATCTGAATGGTGTAGCCCTCGGCGCCCTCGACCGAGCGCCATGTGAAGGTGGGTCGCGTGCTCATGACCTTCAGGCCGTTCCGCGGGGCAACGAGTGTCGGTTCTCCCGGGATCGGCCGGATCATTCCCTGCCGGTTGGGATTGCCACGTGCGTCGGTGGTCGCGGCGCTCGCGAGGACGCGCACGGTTCTGGACAGCACGCTGGTCTCCGCGCCGTCGCCGGGGACCTGGACCGTGAAGGATTCGGTGATTACCTGGGTCCGTCCCGTCCGGTCGATCAGGGTGGCAGCACCCCCTGGACCGGGGATCACCTCGTCGCCACCACTCAACCGGCTCCCCACCGCGGCTTCCTGGAGTGGTCCGCCGCCGATCCGCAATTGGACAGCACCCCGCACGGTAACGACCATCGCTGCGGGAACATCCTGTAGGGGGCTCCCCGAGGCCGCTGCGACCAGCAGGATCGAAGTCGTCACCCAAGCGAGCTTCTTCATAGCCATGCTCCGATACTCCTACTTCTTGGTCCGGTGGACGATGAAGTCCCAATCCACCGGCGGTGGATCTGCCACCCAATGCCTGGCACGGTCAAGGTAGACTTTGCTCGGCCCGTCCTCGGGATCAGCCTCCACGGCGGCCTTGAAGTACTGCTCGGCCAGCTCCCAATCGCGGTTTTTGTATGCGGACATTCCGGACGCGTAATGGAGGAGTGCCTCCTCCTTCGCTGGCTCGAGGAGGCCGTCCGCCAACTCCAGAACTTCGTACACCTTCACGGGTTTTCGCTGGCCGACGACCGTCATGAAGTCCAACTCGCGCAGCCGATAGTTCTCCGGCGTGGCGGCATCCAGCGTGTACTCCGACGTCATGACGAGCGTGCCGTAGTCCTTGTTCGCCGGCTCGAGCCGGGCACCGAGGTTTACGGAGTCGCCGATGGCGCTGTAGTCGAAGCGATCCTTGCCCCCGACGTTGCCTACAACCACCTCACCCGTGTTGATCCCGATACGGACCCGGAGCTCTCTGGCTTCCGGATCGGCGGCTTTCCAACGGGCATTCAGTTCGGTCAGCCTGCGCTGCATCATGATCGCACAGCGAAGCGCGCGGTCGGCATGATCGGGTGCCGCCTTGGGGGCGTTCCAGAACGCCATGACGGCGTCACCGATATACTTATCGAGGCAGCCCTCCTCGTCGAGGACCAACTGCGTCATCTCCGATAAGTAATCGTTCAGCAGAACGATCACAGCCTCTGCCTCGAGGTCCTCAGAGAGGGACGTGAACCCCGCGAGGTCGGAGAAGAGGATTGTGATGGTCCGTGCCTGCCCGCCGAGCTGGAGTTTGGCGGGATCCGCGGCGATCTCGTCCACAACCGAGGGAGAGACGAACTTCCCGAAGGCGGACTTGATGAAGCGCTTGTCCCGGCCCTCCACGATGGACACGTAGGCCGTGGAGCCCAAGTAGGCCGCGACGATGACCACCATGGGCGCCACGATCGGAAGCCACAGGAACGAGCTTCCGAACTGCTGGAACGCGAGCGCAGAGCTGCCGAGAGCGCCAATCACCGCCGCTCCCGCCCCCCAGACTGCTCCCCTCCAGAAGACGATCCCGGCCGTGAGGCCGGCGAGCACCAACAGCATGATCCAGACGATCGCGTTGCCGGCCGGCCGTATGTACTGGCGGTCGAGCAGGTTCTGGAGAGCGTTGGCGTGGACCTCGACTCCGTAGGTCCAGCCGTGCAGTTCGCCCGTATCGCTACGCGGGACGTCGTAGAACGGTGTGCGAAACTTGTCCGAGTCGTGGAAACCTGTACCCATGAGTACGATCTTGTCCCGGAAGTACTCGGGCGAGAACATCGCCACGGTGCTGACCAGGCTGGCGGAGAACGCGGGAAACGCACGGTCCTCGGCCTCGCCCGGACGGGAGGGAGGGCCGACGAACCGAATCGTGAACGGATGTGCTGTCTGCCCACCGCCGCTCCCGTTTGTCCACGACCTTGGCAAACGTCCGATCGATCGTGGCAGGCCGGCGATGTCTATGAAGCCTTGATTCTCCGCCTCTCGCAGGATCGCACCGGCATCGAGACCCTGCGCGTGAGCGTACAGGGCCAAGGGCCAACTGGGCTCGAGTCCCCCCTCGGTCCTCACGGCCAAAAGGCCGTCCCGGAGCGTCTCGAAGGGGGTGGGTAGGTCGGCGGCCCCCACCCCGCTGGCGACATCCCCGAAGAACGGGTCCGGCAGGACCATCCGCGACCCCTGATCTGTCGGCTCCGTGGGAGCCACGAGCACGACGTTGCCTGCGGCACGGATGGCGTCCCTGAGGAGATCGTCGCCGCCGTCCATGGCGTTCAACCTCTCGTAGGTCTGCTCGAGGTAGACGTCGAGTCCGATGGTCCGGGCCCCCGCCGCCGAGACCGACCGGATCAATCCGGCGAGAACCGGCCTCGGAAACGGCGAGAGATAGGGCCAGGCCCGTACTGCGGTCGAGTCGAAGAGCACGAGCACGATCAGGTTGTCGTCGCTGGCGGCGCGAAGCTGGTCCGCGAAGACCCGCTGGCGGTAGTCCAGCGTGAGGAGCTCCAGTTCCTCGAGCCCAGTGAGGTAGCCGTACCGGGACCCCAGCACGGCGGCCGCCACGGCCGCCACGACGATTGCGGCGAGCACACCGGCTCTACTGAGTCTCATGGCCTCGGCCGGCACACGTGCGTCCGGTCCCTACCGGCGGATCTCATAGATGAGCGTCGCGCTTCCCCAGGAATCCAGCCGGACGGCGCCGGGTGCACCGGCGATGTCTCCGGCCGCCTTCCGCACCGCTTCCGCGATGAGGTCGGCCAGAAGCACGTCGCCGAACGCGAAGTCGTCATCCAGAGCCAAGGGGATGTCTAGTGGCTCGGGTGTCAGGAACGCACGGGCCATGCCGCGCCCAGCCGGAGGAAGCACCTGGATCTCGCTCTCAACAGGAAACGAGATCCTCTGCCCGGATCTCACATGGTTGTCACGATCCTCGCCGTTGGGGAAGAGCACGGTCACGGTGCCGTCGGTCCCGAGGTCTACCAGGGTCAAGTATCCGTCACGCTCGGACTCGGCGTGGAACCGAACACTTTCGCCGATGCCGAAGCTCGTGCGGTTCCCGTCGAACCAGACCCTCACTCTGAAGGGCTGCGCGATGTTTTCCATGTCCCCCAGGCGCTTTGCGGCCGCTTCGCGCTTCAGGTGCGCAACGAGCTGTTCGACACCCTCCGGCCCGGCCGGGACGCTGTCCCTCACGAATCCGTCCATGCCGACGATGCGCAGGACGTCGCCACGACGTCTCAGAAGCAAGTCGGAGAAGGCCTCCGGGTCGTCCACGAGCATGACGCTCTCAATGCCCGCCAACTCCGCACGCAACGCGTCGGCGGTGGCGCCTCCGGCCGACCCGACACCCACTGTCAGCGGGTTCGACGGAAAGCGATAGCCCGTCATGCGGACGTTCTCGCCCTCGGTGACGCTACCTTCGAGGATGCGCGCGTGCACCCGGTCGGGTGTCACCCGGTCGGCGACCAGGCGTGCTCCTCCATCGGTCTCGAAGACCGAGCCGCTCGTAATGCCGAGTGCGAGCCCACCTGCCAGCTCAGCCGTGCCGCCCGACGCCGCGACAACCGGGAGCAGGGCCTCCGAGACGACGCTCTCGCCACCCTCGAGGAAGAACAGCGGAAGGTCCTTGGTGCTAACGTCCTCTGAGAGGTGGGGATCCTGCTCGAAACGGTTCCGCTTGAGCGCGTCCCGAACCCGGTCGAATACCTCCTCGTAGGTCATGTCGGCGGGCGCCCGCCACAACTCGCGGACCAGGTAGGTCGTGAACGCCCCGCCGTAGAAGGACTCGCCACCGCCCTCGCCCGGGAAGAACGCGTCGACCGCCGCCTGGTGGGGCTGCGCGGCGGCAAACTCCAGAACGTTGACGCCACTCGGGTCGAAGCCGGTTTCGTCCTCCTGTCCAGGCAACGCACGCCGTGCTACGGCCGGCGGCTTCGTGATCTGCTGAATGTCGCGGCCAAGCTGCCGGATACGTGAGAAGGGCGTGATGTCGCGCGTGCCGGTTCCCGAGTTACAGTTGTCCAAAATAACGAGGACATTGTTCGTCGGCAGGTCTCGCAGCCATGAGCCGAACTCGTCGTCGCTGATGTCGAACTCGGTGCTGGACGGGCTCACGTCCGCCGGAGCGAGCGTCTCGTCGAGGCCATCATCCTCGTCGCCGCTTTCGTCCCACATCTGTGAACCGTGGCCGGCGAAGAAAACCGTGATCTGGTCTCCGGGGCGGGCGTTTTCAGGTAGCCACTCGGTCAAGCCGGCTTCGATCTTCGCGCGTGTGGCTTCGCGAGAGAGGAGCATCTGTATGTTTCCCGGCGCCACATAGCCTCGGCTCACGAGCACGTCCCTGATCGCCCGAGCGTCGCGCTCGGCCCCCGGGAGGTCGCCTCCAGTCTCGTCGTCGAAGTTGATGTAGTCGCTGATGCCGATGATCAACGCCCACCGAGTGGGAGCGACACGCTCCGACGGTCCAAACGCGAGCAGGGGCACTGCTGCGAGCACCGCCGCCAAGGGGGTGATTCTGCGCACTTCCAATCTCCTAGATCAGGATCTCGTTGCCTTCGGAGGCTGCCTCGATGTCGAAGCCGAAGCCACGGGACAGGGCCATTTCCCGTCGGTCAGAGAGGATCTCGGACAGTTCGGCATCTTCTCGGTCGGGGGAGTGGTGGAAGAAGAGGAGGCGTTTCACTCCCCCCTCGTCCGCCAACTCGAGGGCCTGCCGGAACGTGGAGTGTCCCCAGCCCGCCTTGGCCTGGTACTCCTCGTCCGTGTACATCGAGTCGTGGATCAATACGTCGGCGTCACCGACGAAGTTCACGAGCTCTTGCCGGCAATCGACGAGCCCCTGGGGATCGTCGCCTTCGAGTTCGTTGTCGGGAATGTAGACCAGCGACTTGCCGGCTCGCTCGATGCGATAGCCGACCGTGAACGAGGGATGGCGGACGCGCATGGCCGAGATGCAGATATCGCCCTCTTCCCAAGTGCCTTCGTTCAGATGACCGAACACGGTTTGCGCCGAAATGGCTTCGTACGGGATCGGGAAGTAGATCGGCCCCATCTGGCCCGCGAAGAGGGTCTGTATGTCGACATCCAACTGCTTGGGTCCCATGATCCTCAGCGATGAGGCCGGGTTGTAGAGCGGCATGAAGAACGGAAAACCCTGGATGTGGTCCCAGTGGAAATGCGTGAGGAAGATCGATGCGCGTGGGGCATCCTGTTCTGCGAGAAGCGAAGTGCCCAACGCGCGTATTCCCGTTCCTGCGTCCAGGATGACGAGCTCATCGCCTAGACGGACCTCCAGGCAAGGAGTGTTGCCGCCATACTGGGCCGTCGCCGGCCCAGGCGCCGGGATCGACCCACGCGTCCCCCAGCAGCATACACGGATGGCCGGTTGGGCGCTCCCCGATGCTTCGGATGTTACCGTCGGTGCCGCATCCGTAGCAGGCTCCAAGCCAGTTCCCCCCGTTGGACAGTGGCACGATTCCACACAGTTCTGAATCTACTAGGCTTGGCCCTGTCCAGGCGAGCGTTTTGTGGGACGCCGGGGCCACCCGGGCGGGGAGGCGTCCCCCGCCCGGGCCGCTGAGGGTCAGCGATTTCTGAGGGGCACCGAGCCCGAGAGATGCCGCCCCGTGGGATCGTCGCTCGACGGTCCCACCACCACATTGGGTGCCCGAAGCGCGGCCGCGGCGGCGGCCGACGGAAGCGGCGTCACATCGATCTTCGCCACGCCCGCCAACACCTTGGTGTTCGTGGAATCGAAGAACAGCGCGAAGTCGTTGGGACCGAGAACGATCACCGACGCGCACCCGACGCGGACCGCCGTCATTCCAGTCGTGATCTGATGCGCCCGCAGCGACGTTCCCGGCAGGTCAACGGAGCCGCAGTCCACGGCATCCCCGATGTTCTGCATCTGGGCGCCCATGTCGCTCAGGAACTGGTTCTCGACCGCTATGCCAGTCGCTCCCAGGAAGCCGTCCCACTCACCGACGTACACGATGCGACCACCCTCCGCCGCGAACAGCTTCAAGGCGTTGATCTCGGCCACAGTATAAGTCTGCCTCGAGAGCCAAAGGAAGATCACCTTCAGGTCGGCGGGGAAGCTCGTGAGCGTGCCGGAGGACGATACGATGAGCTCGAACGTCATTCCCTGGCCCTCGATCGTGGACTGGAACGTGGTGAAGGTGGCGCACGATAGGAGCGCGCAGGCTGAAGTGCGGCCGTGGTCCAGCCATACGCGGGTCCCGCTGGATCGCGGGCCGCTGCTAGTGAAATTCACCAGGTTCTGAACCATGAGGACGTTGTCGGCGAATGACATTCCGGTATTGTCGAACGAGTTCACGTCGTTGAAGACCACCACATCCTCGCCGGCTGTGGGGATGGGCGCGATGGTTACGGTGGCACAGCCGCTGATGCCCGGCTGAGCCGTGATCCTGGCGCAGACTGGGAACGTCGCGGGTGTTGGCAAAGCCGAGGGCGCCGTATAGAACCCGTTGCTGTCGATGGTGCCAAACGTGGTGTTGCCGCCGTCGACGCCGTTCACCGACCATGTGAACGGCCCAGAGACCTCGTCGGTCACGCTGAACTGCTGCGTGCCGCCCAGCAGCTTCTCCGCCGTTGCCGGCGCGATGGTCAGCCCGACGGGCCCGCCGATCACCGTGACCGGCAACTCGAAGTCCTGGCCGTTGATGAGGATGGGGACCCTGGCCTGGCCCGGCGTTGACGTAGGCGCGAGCCCGCGGATGATGCCGTTGAGATCTCTGCCGGCCCAGCTGATGAACGCCGAGGTCCCGGCCCAGCGCTTCACTGCGACCACGGGGATCACATTGCCGTTGAGATCGAGCGGGATGATCTCGACGTCGATCACTTCGCCCACGCTGATGGTCAAGTTGGCTGGTATGGTCTCGATTCCATCGACCAGGGGCGTGAGCTCGATGTCGGCGTGCGCGACCGTCGGAGCAACGGTCACGGCCGCATCACCGCCCGTCTGTGTGAACCCTTCAGGCGGCGTGACGCCCAGCGTGTAGTCGCCGAACAGCAGCCCGTCGATCGTGGCCATGCCGTCCGACTCCGTCGTGGCCGAGCCGGCTACTACGCCGTCCTGCAGCAGCGCGATCTCCACGCCGCCCACTGGAGCGTCCCACGGCGTCATCGCCCAGAACTCCACGCTGCCGAAGCGGGGAGGCTCTACCGTCAGACTCGCCTCGCCCGTGAGCGTGCGCACAGTCACCTGACCCGCCACCAGATCTCTCGGTGTGGTCGTGACGATCCGGTCCGAATGCACCTCCGTGATTTCGCCCAGCACCGGTCCCTCTGCCGTCGGGAACTCCACGCTCGTGTTCGCCGGGATGATCCAGTCGAAGCCTGAGCCCAGGATCTCGACCGGCTGACCCGGGATCGGCTCGGCCGGCAGGAACCCGCTCAGTGTCAGCACCGGAGGCGCCTCCAGCGCACCCAACGTCTGGAACACGGGATCTCGGGCTCCGGGAAAGCCCATTCGCAGGATCGGCCCGCTCCCGTCGGCCGGACCCACTTGCAGTCCGGCCGCCGTCGAGCCCACCACCCACCGCCCGCTCGGGCTCAGCGCCGGCCTCGAGTTTACCACGACATCCAACACCACCCCGCCACCTACCACGTGCACCTTGTCGTCCGAGCCCACGTACAGAATTTGGCCGCCGCCCACCGCCGGCATGCGAGCCCGCAGGTTGCCGACCAGCGTCGTGCGGTCCGCTCCGTTCGCACGTACCTGGTGCACCGAGCCGCCGTCGACCACCAGCGTCGAGCTGCCTAGCCACGATGGCGTAGTCCCTTCCGGACCCTCCGTCGGCTGGCTGCCGTCGATGTTCGCGAACCCCACTCGGCCACCCGCCTGGACCGCCAACTTCGTCCCGTCCGGGCTCACCGACGGCCACGAGCCGCCCGTCAGCGCGCCTCCGCCCGCCTCGCGCACCTGGCCGCCCGCTCCGTAGAAAAGCCGCGCCCCGTCGGGGCTCCACGCCGGACCTCGCGCGCCTGACCCTCCGCGAGCCGCTGCCTCCGTGCCCGCGCTCGCCGTCATCACCTGGCCGCCCTGCACGAACGCCAGCAAGCCGTCGATCACGTACACGGTCGTCGATGCCGCCTGGCCGTTCGGCGTCGTGACCGTCACCTCGGTCCTCCCGTCCGAGACGCCCGTCACCACCCCAGCGTCGTCCACCGATGCCACCGAGGCGTTACCCGACGTCCACGCCACCGGAACATTCGCGATTTCGCCGCCCTCGGGATCCAGCACAACCGAGCCCAGCGCTCTGCTCGCCTCGGGCGACAGCACCAGGTCGCCACCCGTGATCTCCACCGACGCAGCCGCTGCGCCCGGACCCGTGTAGGTCAGCGGCGCCTCGATCTCCTGCGCGGGGTTCTCGTCGTCCGCCGCCTGAGCCGTTACCGACAACTCGCCCGTCGTGAACAACTCCGTCGTCACACCGTCGACGATCTCGAGTCCCAGGATCACCACGATCAGTTGCTGGCCCGGCTCCACGCCCGGGACCTCCACCTCGACTTCGATCCCCTCGTCGTCCGCCTCCGCCGCGATCACCACGTCGAGCAGCAACGTCCTCGGGTTGTCCGTGAACACGAGAACGCGCACCGCGTTCACTCGGTCGAACGCTGCGTTGAGCGCGTCAGCCTGAGGTGTGCCCTGCTGTACGCCCGCGTACGAGAACATCGGAGCCAGTACGATCGGACGGTCAACGCCTCCCGACGGAGCGACCGGCGCATCTGTACATGTGGCGATTGTCAGGGCGAGGAGGACGAAGACAACGATCCGGACCATCTTGTACATATCCATACCGCCGGTGGGGCATCGGGGGAACCGCTTGCCGCGGCTACTTCTGGGATCTCTCCCTATTGGCAAATCTGCGAACGCCCTACGCATTACTGCAAGCACTTTCATTGCGGGTGGTTGGGAGGCCCGAGGCCTTTTCCCATCCCGTGGCCCGGGGATAGATTGGGATTCCTACGAAAATCGGTATTGGAGGCGGGTTCTTGACTTCAGAAGGGCAGACGTACACGACGGACGAGGTAGCGGCGGTGCTGGCTGAGGTCGACTTGTTCGAGGGGCTTCCGGGCGACGACCTCGTGCGCATCGCGGGCATCGTCAATGGTGCCACCGCCAAGGCGGGCGAAGTCCTCTTTGAGGAAGGGGACCCTGGCGATGCGTTTTACGTGGTGGTGGATGGGGCGGTCGAGATCGTCAAGAAGGTCTCTGGCGGGGACGAAGAGAAGCTTGCCGTGCGCCGCGGCGGAGAGGCCTTCGGGGAGATGGCGCTGCTCAACGACGCGCCTCGATCGGCCACGGCACGCGCCGTAGATGACACCCAGCTGATGGTCTTGCCGCGGGACGACTTTCTTGTGCTGCTCGGGGCCGATACGCTCGCCGTGCGGGTGATGCAAACGCTCTCGAAGGCCCTGAGGGCCTTGGGGGTTCGGTTCGCCACCTCGGGCAAGGACCAGGACGGACCCGCCCAGCGCGTGGACGAGTCCGCCGTGGCTGTCAGCCGCGCGCTTCAGCGGTCCCTCATGCCCAAGGATGCCCCCCGCGCGGAGGGTTACGATCTCGCGGCAGGAACCTTGCTCCAAGATGCCGGACGCGGTGACACGTCGTGGCTCGACCTCACCTTCTCGGATGGCCGAACCGGCATGGCGTGCCTGACTGTCCAGGGGAACGGTCCCCTTCCGGCATACCAACTGGCGCTCGCCCAAGCTTTTTTGAGAGAAATCGCGGCTCGTGAGAGCTCGGCGGAGCGGCTTTTGTCAGAGGTGAACGGCATGCTGACGCGGAACGCCGTGCCTGGGTCTTCGCAATACTTGGCCTGCGCCGTGCTCGTACCTGGGGAGGACGCCATTACGTGGAGCAGTGGAGGCGGCATCCCCGGAGCGGTGATCAGGAGGGACGGGACATTCGACGAGTTTCCGTCACACGGTCCGCCGTTGGGAATGCTCGACGGCTTTACCTACGCCACACAAACCGTGACTGTTGGAGCGGGCGACATGGTGATCGTGCTCTCACAAGGGTCCACCGGCATGTTCCGAGGGGCGGCCGATCTCGTGTCGAACCTACAGCAGAAACCCGCGGGTGAGGTGGTCGCCTCTATACACACGGCCCTTAGACGGGCGCAGGGCGACGACGCGCTCGAGACGACAGTACTCTTCATTCGGAAGCACTAGCCATGGTCACGGAAAAGGACGTAAACAAGGCTTTGAGGGGGGTGAAAGACCCGGAACTGGACCTCGATCTCGTCGTGTTGGGACTGGTATACGACATCGAGGTGTCCGAGGGCGACGTTCACGTCGTGATCACGTTGACCTCTCCCATGTGCCCGGTTGCGGGCCAGATCGTCGAGGACGCGAAGAATGCCGTCCTCGCCGTGGACGGCGTCGACAGTGCGGAGGTCGAGTTGACCTTCGACCCGCCGTGGACCCCCGATCGTATCAGTCCCCTCATCAGGGCGTCGCTGGGTATCTAACCCCAGCTAGGGCCTCCTCGCGGAGCCCGATTGACATGATTTGAGCGGCTATGTAGGGTTGATGGCTGTTTCGAACGATCGTTCGAACAAAAAAATGGAGGGACAAGAAACAGAATGGCGCCGTTCACGGAAGACGAACTCAAGGCGAAGGTCCAAGAGGGCTACATCGTCGAGTCGGTCCAGGAGATGACCGAGGGCTACCGTAAGGCACTCGTCGTCCAGCTCACGGTCCAAGCCGACACGGAGTTGATGAGTGCTCCTGCCTATTGGATGGCAGCCAGGTACGCGCCATCGACCAATACTCAGGTCAGCGCGCACGCCATCATCCAGGACGAACTGGCCCACGCGAACATCGCATACCGGCTGCTCGAGGACATTGGAGAGTCGAAGGAGCACCTCGTATACGGGCGGGAGCCCCACGAGTTCAAACATCCCTACGGCTTCGACCAGCCGTTGGACAACTGGGCCGACTTGGTGGTCGCGACCGGCTTCTTCGACCGCGCCGGGATCACGCTGCTGACCGACGTCCACGAGAACACGTCCTACGGGCCGCTGAAGCGAGCGCTCATCAAGATCGGAATCGAGGAGACCTTCCACCTGAGGCATGGCGAGGTCTGGATGAAGCGGCTCTCCAACGCGGGTGGCGAGGTTCGGGAGATACTCCAACGCTCGGTGGACTGGATGTTCCCGATGACGCTCGAGTGGTTTGGGCTCCCGGACGACATGAAGCGCCATTCGGGGCAGCTGGACTACAAGCTGAAGGCCCTGACCAACGACTCCCTTCGCCAAGTATGGATGTCCGCCACTGTTCCCCTGTGCGAATCGCTGGGGTTGAATGTCCCGGCGCACTACGACGAGAGCGCGGAGCATTACGTCCTGGACTATCCGTTCCCGTGCCAGTACGACGCCATGGAGAAGCATTGGTTCTTCGAGGACGGTGAAATCAGCTGGGACACGGTCTTCGAGCGGTGGAAGGCGCGAGGCCCGATGAACCAGCGCTACGTCGAATCGATCCGCCGTTCGCGTGACCAAGTGGCGAAGTGGCTCACGGCGGCATGACCGGTCTTCCGGTCATGAAGGGCATAGCCTACATGCCGGCCTCCCAGGTCAGCGGTGGACGGGACATGTGGTCCGAGCCGCTTGCGGTCCCGCCGGAGGACCGGCAATCCGCCGTGTGGGACCTGCTTCACGAAGTGCTCGATCCCGAAATCCCTATCAGCCTGGTGGACCTGGGTTTGATTTACGACCTGGGGATTGCGGACAGGCACGTCAAGGTGCGCCTCACGTTCACGGCGACTGCATGCCCGTGCATGGCTTTCATACGCGAGGACATCGAGGACCGGCTGCTCAGGGAGAGCTGGATCGATCGGGTCGAGATCGAGGAGGTTTGGGATCCGCCCTGGACGAACGACCGCATCAGCCAGCGCGGCCGGAAGGCTCTAAGGCGCCTCGGAGTGGGTGTCTCGGGCTAGCCACCGAAAATGGATGACAGGAAGTAGAGTTCGATATGCACGAGGTGGTTTACGAAGTGTTTGCCCGGAAAGAACGGGGCGAACCCCTAAAGCACATCGGGTACATCGACGCCATGGATGATGCGCTCGCCCGTGTTTACGCGTGGAAGACCTATGACGAGGAGCGCTGGTTCGAGATGTGCGTTGTGCCCCGGAGTTGCATCATCCCCGTGAATCGCACGGACGGCCCGTTTGCGGCCGCCGCGCCGCGGAAGGACCGGCTGTGAGCGGCAGCACGGTCGAGACCGCCGCCGATCTCCCGCCCGATGCCCGGCAAGGGCTTCGCCGGCTGGTCATCGCGCTCGCCGACGCCAAACGTCTCATGGGCATTCGGTACAGCGATTGGCTCTTGGGCGCTCCTTCCATCGAGACGGGCATTGCGGCATCGTCGATGGCACAGGACGAGTGGGGTCACGCCCGTCTACTCTACGCGATGCTGAAGGCCTTCGACATGGACCCGGTTCAAGTCGAGCATGAGCGTTCCTCCGACGAGTATTGTTCGCCCGACGCGCTGGACCGGCCCTTCGAGGACTGGGCCGAGGTGGTCGCCGGCTGTGTGGTGATCGACGGCGCCATGTCCGCCTGTCTGCGGTCCTTCGCAGGAGGCTCGTATGAGCCGGCTCGGTCACGCGTTCCCAAGATGCTGGCCGAGGAGGAGTTTCACTGGGACATGGCGGCCGCCTGGTACCATAGGTTGGCCAAAGCCTCAGAGGAGGCGCGCACGCGGTTGCGAGATGCCACTCTGGAGATGTTGCCGAGCACGCTGGCGTGGATGGCGCCCGAGGACTCCGCGGCCAACGCGCTGTCCGACGCCGGGCTGACGGACGGCCCCGGGGCGATACGCTCGAGCTTCGAGGCCGTGGTTGGGCCGGTCCTCGCCGAGTTGGAGATCGATCTGTCCACTGCCGAGGCCCGGAGCGAGGGTTGGGATGAATCCCGCGGCCGGGGGCCGGGCGGCCCGGACGACGACGCGATCGAGCGGGCTCGCGGAGATCGCAACAGAATGCTCTTCGTCGAATGAGGAACTCGGTTGGCGCCGAGCGCCTTCCAGGCGGGCTTCCGGAGGCTCCTCAGTGTCCCTTTTGCGAAGGGAGCAGCACCGAATTGATGAACGCGTTCGGCTCCCAGCTCTCAGTGTCCACCTATTGGTGCACAGAGTGCCGCAGCCCCTTCGAGTTATTGAAGTGGCGGGGCGTAAGAGGGAAGTCTTTAGGTGACGCGGACGCGGAGGCCGACGCCTCTAAGGAATGAGTTGGATGTCGTCCAGGTAGTCCTTGAGCGGACGCGCCACAGCCAGCGCACGCTCGGTAACCGCCCAGGTGAGCTCGTCCGAGACCGCCTCGCCTCCTGTCAGGTGCTGCACGGCAACCTTGCCCAGGCGCCCGTCGGATTGGGCTGAGGCGGTGTGGTACTCCTGGTAGCGGGCTCCGACGCGCTGCTCGAAGACGGGGAGTTGCGTCTCGGGCGTGCCGTTCTCGACCATGTCCTCGAAGACCGCCGCGTGGAGTCCGTCCAAGGCGCGCTTGAGCAGTTCGTCCGGGGCACGGCCCACGAAAGCCATTTGAGCGCCTCGCGTGTGCGCCCACATCAGGAAGATGAGTGCCTCTTCGACCGCCCGCTGATCCGGGTTTCCATTCTCATCCATGAGGCCCAAGTCCGCGAGAGCCGGCTCGGTCTCGCCGGCGGCTACAAAGTCCGAAAAGCTTTCCCAAACGAGGCGGGCAAGGTCGTCTGCAAGCTCTTCGGGTGTAATGTTGTCCGGGGCGCGGAACTCTTGCGTTGGCTCGGTCATTTCTCCAACCTGGCGACGTACGGATCTCGCAGGGCTCTTTGACGTACCACAATTCCGTCCTGGTGTTTTCGTGTGTCAAGTCTTTCGAGCGAGTTATTGTAATGATTTCTGAGAGAAAACCCCGAACCCGGCCCGTTTTGTTTCAGGCGTTGTTCCTCCTTCCGCTCGTGGTCGGGTGTATCGCCGCCGCCGGGCTGCCCCAGCCGCGGTCGCTCGTCGTGAGATCGGGCGCCAGGCTCACCGCGGATCACGCTCGCATGACCGTAATCGACGAGTGGGTGCGAGCGGAGGTGATCAACATCGTCGAGGATCCCTCGTTCTTCATCAGTACGCCGCGGGTCAGAGATCCGGTGTATCCGTGGGAGGGGTTCACCATCTCTGGGGACACGGCCACCGTGAGCGTTCAAGGCTCGGCTCCCGATGCCAGGACCCACCACGAGATCTACGCTCACCTCCACATGATGAAGAAGATGGATCGGCTGGAGGAGTGGCTGCCCGAAGCCGTGGGCATGGAGGGCTACCAGCTCGAGCGTGCCATCCTGGTCCGGGTCTCCGACGCGTGGCTCTATGGACGCACGATTTTCGACCTTGCCCCGTACGCACCCTTGGATGAACTCATCTTCGCCAACGAGCACGGATACCTGGACGCCTTCATCCTCACGGCGCGGGCGGACGAGTTTCGTGCGGAACGGCGAGCGTGGCTCGACGAGAATCCGGACGCCACTGAGGAGTACCGAGCATGGTTCCGCGAGATCTTCGAGAGGGATCCCAAGGGGCTCAGGTAGCGCTGCTAGATCGGCCCGACGAGTTCCCAGCGTGCCGTCACTTGATCGGCGGCACCATCCACGGCCTCAACGTTGACGTCGATTCGCCCTGTTCGGGCGAGCCGCTCGTCGGAGGGCCGCCCACCGAACAGAGCGAAGCCCACGATCCGTAACTCACACTCGGTGGTGCCGTCGGGTGAGGCGGCTTTCATTCGAGCGCCTTTGAGTTCTGCTATCGTAGGTGCCTCTCCCCCCTGCAACCGAAGCTTGAGGATACGGCCCTCGTGGGGACCGTCCATGACGTCGAGAATCCGAAAGACGGCCTTGTGGTGGGTGCTGAGCCTGGCCATATGATCTCGGGCAGAAGACTGTCGGTCGGTGAATGGACGAAAGGTATGGAAGGCTGTGCTGGGCAGCTAGAAGGCTGTTGGAGAAATACAGTGACGTCAACGGACGAACTCATGAGCGAAACGGACACATCCGGGCACAGTACGGGAGCTCGTAGCAAGGACTCGTCGCTGAGTATGCCGCCCGATGAGATGCGGCGCCTGGGGTACCGGGTGGTGGACGCACTTGTGGCGCGCGCCACAGACCTGCCGGACGACGTGGCCCGGGTCGGTGGTCGCCGCGAAGAGATGGAAAAACTCTTCCGGGAGCCCGCGCCCGAGGTGGGCCGGTCGCCCGACGAGGTGCTCGAGCGTGCCATGGGTGCGATTCTGCCACGCGCGGCCCGCATCGATCACCCGAGATTCTTCGCGTTCGTTCCGGGGTCGCCCACGTGGCCGTCTGTACTCGCCGAATTCCTCACAGCCGGGTTCAACATATTCCAAGGCACCTGGCTCGCCTCGGCCGGTCCGAGTCAAATCGAATTGGTGGTGCTGGACTGGTTCCGTGAGTGGCTGGGGATGCCCGAGGGCGGTGGAGGGCTGCTCACGAGCGGTGGGTCTGCGGCGAACCTCGGGGCTCTGGTCGCTGCCCGCGAGCGTGCGGGCAACCCACCCGAGGGGGTCGTCTACCTGGGAGATCAGGGGCACAGCTCCCTGGAGCGGGCGGCCAGGATCGGTGGTATCGCTCATGTGAGGAAGGTTCCCACCGGTGACGACTTTGCGGTGGAGCCGGCCGCTCTGGAGCGAGCGATTCAGGAGGATCGGGCTAACGGTCTCTCGCCGTTCATGATGTGCGCCAACGCGGGCGCTACCAATACGGGCGCAGTGGACCCGTTGCCTGAGCTCGCGGGGATCTGCCGGCGCGAGGGATTATGGTTTCACGTCGACGGGGCGTACGGCGGGTTTGCGGTGCTCACGGAGCGCGGTAAGGACGCGCTCGACGGGATCGGGCTTGCCGACTCGGTGACGCTGGATCCCCACAAGTGGCTATTCCAGCCCTTCGAGGTGGGGTGCCTGCTTATGAAAGACCCGGGAGTGTTGGAGGCGGCGTTCAACGTCGAGGCCGATTACCTTCAGGATGTCGACCGCGACAGTGAACACGTGAACTTCGCCGACCGTGGGCTTCAGCTCACCCGACGGTTCCGCGCTCTCAAGATCTGGATGTCCGTTCAGACTCACGGGCTCGCGGCGTACCGGGCGGCCATCGAAGAGGCGTTCGAGCTGGCGGTGGGCGCCGAGCGCTTCGTTCGCGATTCCCCCGACCTCGAGATTCTTTCTCCGGCCGCGATGGGGGTCGTCTGCTATCGGTTCAAGCCGGCGGATGGCACGCTCGACGAAGAGGAGCTGGAGAGCCTGAACGCGGCCATCCAGGCGACGATAGTCGACTCAGGGTACGCGATGATCTCATCCACGCGGCTGCACGGTCGGTACTCACTCCGCCTCTGCATCATGAACTTCACCTCGACATGGGCCGATGTGCGGGGCACGCTACAGCGTGTGTTGGACGTTGGCCACGAGCTGGGACTTCGCTGATCGCCAGGGTGGGATTGGTCGGCTACCCGCTGGTCGTCGGTGCTCTATGGGCCTGGACACCCCTCGGCGTATTCGACGCCTTCGTGCTGGCGGCGCTCGTCCAGCTCATTCCATCCCTCGCGGTCGCTCAACTTCGCCAGCTTCCGCTAGGCGAGTTTCCGCGCATCTCAGTGTATCTCTCGTCGGCTGGGATGATCGCCATCGTAGGAGGAGTGGCACTGGCGGCGGGCCTGGCGCGGGGGGGGTGGGGGGCGTTGGGCTTCGGGCCCGTGCCGTGGCGCTCCGTCGTAGTTTGGGTGGTCGCCCTCTCGGCCATATCTCTCGCGTTGGCGCCCCTCGGCGTACGGATGCGTCGCCGTCTCGGTGTCGAGGAGACCCCGTTCCTCAAGCAAATCCTCCCCAGATCTCGGATGGAGAAGGCGGTCTTCGCTCTCTTGGCCTTGATTGCGGGCTTCGGCGAAGAGATCGCGTATCGAGGCTATGCGATCGGGACACTCGCCCTGATTACCGGTTCGATGCCCGTGGCTGTAGTCGTGAGTTCGGCCGCTTTTGGCGTGCTCCACACCTACCAAGGATGGATCGGCATCGTGAGAACCGGGCTTCTGGGGACGGTCCTAGCCGGTGTGTTCCTCATCTCTGACAGCATCTGGCCAGCGATCGCTGTGCACGCGTCGCTGGATCTGTGGGCTGGTCTCGTTATCGGCGACCGGTTTCTCAAGTAGGCCCTCGAATAAGCGCGGAAAGGAGAAACACGTGGAAATCGATCTGGCCCTTCTCGCGGATGCCGCTACGGTGGACGCTTCCGGAAAGCTCAACATCCTCGGCATATTCGATCGGGTGCACGCGCACCATCTGCCCGCGAAGCATGGCCGTGTCTCGCTCGTCCTCCGCTTCAGCGCCAGCGTGCGGGACGCGGGAAGTCATCGGCTTCGGATCACGCTGACGGGGCCTGACGCGCGCGAGATTCTGAGCATCGATGGGGAGATGCATCTCGGGCCTGGAGCGCACGATCCGTCTGGCCAGATCCTGATTCCGCACGTGATCAACCTCGATGGGTTGGTTTTCGAAAGGCCGGGCGTGTACACATTCGATGTACGCGTCGATGGCGAGCATCACGTGGCTATTCCGCTCACGGTGGTCGGTCCGGTGGGGGGTGCTGCCCAGGCCTGAGCCTGGATCCTGGGGTCGGCGTTTTGGAACGCCGAGCGAGGTTGTGCCGGTTCGGCTCACCTAGGGAGGAGGCTCCCGGATCGAATCTCCTTGCAGAAACAAACAGCCGGGGGAATAAGTAGAACTGGGGAAGGCGGGGCCGATTGTCCCGCCCACGAGCGTAAGGCCGGAGCAGAACGGTGATCTTCCGCTGCAACTTCGAGGAACTGAGCGCCCTGAGGCATGGGGCCCGAGCCGTCCTCGATGAGTACTTGCCGGAAGAAGCGACGGTCGCCGCTCCGCCGGAGGAGAGGGAGTGCGTGGCCAGCGTGCTCCCAAGACTCCAGGGAGACCTCTCGATCGCCACCCTCCGCGAACAGCGGGGACTGCGGAAGGCCGTAACGGCCATCGTAGAACGCCTGAGGTTGGAAATGGAGGCGACGGTCGCCACCACCCACCCGGCCGATGAGGGGGCGGTAGCCGCCTACTTCGACTTCGCCCATGCATACTCCGTGCTCTCGCGACTCGATGAAATCGGGCCTGAGATGGCGGCGCTGATCGAATTGGTGACCGGAGCCCCTCCGTCCGACGACGTCGCGCGTACATTCGTGTTCCCTGACTGAAACTCCAGACGAGCACCGAAGACCGAGACTCAGACCACGTGACCAGCGAAAACGAAGACCCCCCCCCCGCGACCGGCGGTGATAGCGTCCACCGGGTCAGCTTCATCGATGAGGCGATCCCACACATGGACGCCGTCTATCGATTCGCGCTTCGGTTGACCGGTACGCAGGACGGCGCTGAGGATCTCGTTCAGGACACCTTCTTTCGGGCTTTTCGTGCGTGGGATCAGTACACGCCGGGAACCCGCTGCAAGAGTTGGTTATTTACAATCTGCAGGAACGTCTTCCTCAGGCAGCGTGAACGGCGGCAGCGACACGACGAGATTGTTCAGGAGACTGCGAAGGAGGATGCCGCGTCGCTCAGCCGTGAGGCGCCGGTATTCGCCGCCTCCAAGGACTCGGATCCGGAGGGAGATTTCTTCAACTCGATCGTCGATGAGGAGATCATCGCGGCCATCGACGAGTTGCCGAGCGAGTACAAGATGGCAGTGGTCCTCTCGGACCTGGAGGGTCTTTCGTACAACGAGATCGCCGAGATCATGGAGATTCCGGTAGGCACGGTGAAGAGCCGGCTTTTTCGGGGGCGCAGACAGTTACAGAAGAGGTTACACGAGTATGCGGTGGAGATGGGGTACCTTTCCGGCACGGCAGGAGACCGATAAGTGAAGCCGTTCGATAGCCTACGGAAGCTGTTCGGCGCCATCGGTGGGGGTGAGAACCGTCACGGAGCCGACAACGGCATGATCTCCTGCGACGAGGCGAAGACGCGCCTGTTCGAGTTCCTGGACGGTGAGTTGCCCGAGATCTCCCACGCCGAGGTGGAGCGCCACGTCGAGGTCTGCAAGGCGTGCTATCCCCGCTTCCAGTTCGAGCGTCATTTTCTGGATGCGCTACAGGCCGCCGAAGAACGCGGTACCGCTTCCCCCGAGCTCAGGGACCGCATCCTGAAGGTGCTGGCAGAGGAGGGGGCGAACGGATCCTCTTAGGTCACCGCCCGTACAGCGACGGTCATTGGGCCATGGATCTGCGCGATCTGTGGCCCTTTTTCCTTGTTGCCTTGCGAAGCGCAACGCTTCGTTAGAGAGTACCGGCGTCGCGGCGACCGCCGACCTGTGCACGCCGCAAATGACCGATGCGAGGAGACGGTATGACGGCCCAATCCCGGGAGCGAATCGTTCCCCGGCTCATCGAGGAAGAGATGCGGGAGTCGTTCCTCGATTACTCGATGAGCGTGATCGTGCAGCGCGCTCTTCCCGACGTCCGAGACGGACTCAAGCCGGTGCACCGGCGCATCCTCTTTGCCATGCACGAGTTGGGCTTGATGCCCAACCGCCCGCACAAGAAGAGCGCGGCCGTGGTTGGCGATGTGCTCGGGAAGTACCACCCGCACGGTGACAGCGCCGTGTACGACGCGATGGTCCGCATGGTGCAGGACTTTTCTCTCCGGTATCCCCTCATCGATGGGCAGGGCAACTTCGGCTCGATCGACGGTGACTCGGCCGCCGCATATCGTTACACCGAGGCGCGGCTGGCTGCCGTGGCCCAGGAGCTGCTCGCGGATATCGACCGAGACACCGTCGACTTCACACCGAACTTCGACGATCGGCTCCAAGAACCCACCGTTCTCCCGACCCGCCTCCCCAACCTCTTGGTGAACGGGAGTTCGGGGATCGCGGTCGGCATGAGCACCAATGTGCCTCCCCACAATCTGCGCGAGGTGGCTGCCGCCCTGCACGCGCTCGTAGAGGAGCCGGAGCCGACGGTGGAGTCGCTCATGAAGCACATACCCGGGCCGGACTTTCCCACCGGAGGCTTCGTGGTGGGTACGGAAGGCATCCGTTCGATGTACGAGACGGGGCGGGGCCGCATGCGAGTGCGCGCCCGCATCGTGGAGGAGGTCCTCAGGGGTGGGAAGAAGCGGTTGGTCGTCACCGAGCTTCCGTACGCAGTCTCCAAGACGCGCATCATCGACCAGATCGTCGACCTCGCTCGGAGGGGCAAGCTCGACGAGATCACCGACATCAGGGACGAATCCGACCGCGATGGGCTCCGCCTCGTGCTGGAGCTCAAGCGAGACGTGAAGACCGCCAAGGTTCTGACGCGCCTATTCAAGAAGACGAGCCTGGAGACCACGTTCGGCGGTATCATCCTGGCGCTCGACCAGGGAGAGCCCCGCGAGTTCGATCTGGTGACGCTACTCGAGCGTTTCCGCGATCATCGTCTGGAGGTCATCCAGAGACGCAGTCGCTACGATTTGGAGAAGTCACAGAGCGAGAGGCATGTGACGGAGGGGCTCCTGGCCGCCCTCGACGCGATCGACGAGGTCGTGGCGATAATTCGAAGGGCGACGGACCGGGACGCGGCGTCACAAGGCCTCCAGGATCTCCTCGGCCTGAGCGAGGTCCAGGCCGACGCCATCCTGAACATGCGGCTGGCGAGGCTCACCAGCCTGGAGCACGGTCAGTTGAAAGACCGGCTGCGGGCCCTCAAGGCCAGCATCAAGAACCTGAAGGCGCTCCTGAAGAGCGAGGCGGCTCAGCTCCGGGTCATGCTCGAGGAGCTGGATGAGATCGTCGAGAAGTATGGCGATGCGCGCCGCACGGTGATTCTCGACCGGGAGGATCACGCGGAGATCGAAGTGGAGGCCCAGGTCGCCGCTGAAGACGTGGTGGTCACCGTGAGTCATGAGGGGTTCGTGAAACGGGTACCCATGCACATCTACCAGCGGCGTGTCTCCAGCGGGAAGGCGCTCGCCGGCATGGACAAGTACGAAGACGACTACCTCGAGAAGGTCTTCGTCGCGAAGACCCAAGGATGGATTTTGACGTTCACCGAAGGCGGGCAGGCATACTTCCTTCCGGTTCTCGATGTGCCGGAAGGGTCCCGCGCGTCCAGGGGACAGTCGGTCTACAGCCTCACTGAAGCCAACCGCGAGGACCCCGTCGTCGCCATACTGCCGGTGGACGATCTGTCAGCCGACCGGTTCCTGGTATTTCTGTCGGCGGCGGGCGTGATGAAGCGCTCCAAGCTCAGCGAATTCAGCCACCCGCGAGTGGGTGGTGTCATCGCGGTGGGCCTCAAAGAAGGAGACCGCATTCTCGATGTGGCGATCTCCGATGGTGACGGCGAGGTCATGCTGATCACGCGGGAGGGGCGGGCCATCCGCTTCGCCGAGACCGACCTGACCGTCATGGGCCGCTCGGCTAGGGGCGTCAAAGGCATCGCCCTGCAAAAAGGGGACTCAGTCGTCGGTATGCTTCTCATCCGCAGGGAGGCTTGGGTCCTCACGGTGACCGACGGAGGCATGGGGAAGCGCACCGAGGTGGGCGAGTTTCCTCTGCAAAAGCGTGGTGGCCGAGGGACCCTGGCTACTCCTCAAGAGGCTGGAGGTTCTTTGGTGGCGGCACTCGAAGTGCTCGAAGGTGACGAGGTCATGATCGTGGCCGCGGGCGGGCAGGTGAGCCGGATATCGGCAGGGGAGGTCCCGGCCCAAGGACGCCGCACGCATGGTGGTCGTGTGGTCGACCTGGAGAAGGGTGACCGCGTGGTCGAGGTGACCCGTGCGTACGGCGGACCGAGTGGGCCTCCTCCGCTCGTGGTCGTCGCGCAAGACCAGAACGCGGAACCGGGGGAGGGCGCGGGTCAACTGGATTTACTTGGACAGGAAGAGGTAATCGATACATGAAGATGCTCGTGCTTGGTGGGGGCGCTCAAGGCAAGGCCGCGGCCTACGATCTTGTGCTTCGCGACGACGTCGAGAGTGTGGTCGTAGCCGATGCGGACACTACGGACGTTCCACGTTTTCTCACTGGTCACGTCGGAGAGAAGCTGTCCTTCGTCACCCTGGACGCGACGGATCACGCGAGCGTTCGGTCGGTCATGGAGGGGCGTGATGCCGTGATGTGCGCACTGCCCTATTTCTTCAACCTGGAGATGACCAAGCTCGCGATCGAGAGTGGTGCGCACTTTTGCGACCTCGGAGGCAACACCGAGATCGTGGAGGCCCAGAAGGAGCTGGATGGTGACGCGCGGGACGCCGGCGTGAGCGTCGTACCCGACTCCGGGTTGGCGCCTGGAATGGTGAACATCCTGGTGCAGGCGGGAATCGACGACCTGGACGAGGCGTCCTCGGCGCGCATATGGGTGGGCGGTCTACCCCAACATCCCAGACCCCCGCTCAACTATCAGATCGTCTACTCGATGCAGGGCGTGCTCGACTATTATGAGACGGACGCTCTGGTGCTGGAGGACGGGGCTCCGGTGACGAAGGAGTCCCTCACGGGCCTGGAGACACTCACGTTTCCGGAGCCGGTCGGTGAGTTGGAGGCCTTCTACACCGCCGGCGGCATCTCGACGCTGCCCCTCCGCTACGAGGGCAAGATCGATCATATCTCCTACAAGACGCTGCGTTACCCGGGCCACGCCGCGATCATGAAGGCGGTGCGGGACCTCGGGCTGATCAGCCTGGATCCGGTTCAGGTCGGCGACAGCACGGTGGTCCCTCGCGACGTGTTCATCGAGGTGGTCTCGCCCCGACTGAGAAACCCGGATGGAGACGATCTCGTCGCCCTCAGGGTCGAGGTCGCCGGAGTGAAGGACGGCGTAGAGAAGACGATCCGCTACGAGCTCCTGGATCGCTACGACGCCGACACGGGCCTCACGGCCATGATGCGCACCACGGGCTTCTCGCTGGCCATCACGAGCGTCATGCAGGCCGACGGGCGCATCGGAGCCACAGGCGTTCTCACACCGGACGAGTGCGTGCCGTCCGGCCCCTATCTGGCCGAGCTGGCGGCGCGGGGCGTGAGCGTGGAGCGCAGTGATCTATCTCCATGAGTTGGATTTTCAAGAAGGGCTCATCGATGTCGTTACACAGCAAGCTGGCCACGGGCGTAGCCATGCTGGCTCTCATGGGGCTCGCCTCGCCGGCTGGACCCGTCCCCGGCGTGGACATGGTCACGGGCATTTCCGTTCCGGCAGCGGACGAAGCGCACCTCGTGAACATCAGACAACTCACCTTCGGGGGTGAAAACGCGGAGGCCTACTTCGCGTTCGACGGGAATCGGCTGATCTTCCAAGCCACGCCCAGGGGCGCCGGCTGTGACCAGATCTTCACGATGAAGCTCGACGGCAGCGACGTCCGGCAGGTGAGCACCGGCGAGGGCCGCACGACGTGCTCGTACTATTACCCCTCGGGCGACAAGATCCTCTACTCGTCGACTCACCACTTCAGCGCCGCCTGCCCGCCTCCCCCGGATTTCTCGCGAGGCTACGTCTGGGCCGTCTATCCGTCGTTCGACGTCTTCGTGTCCAACGCGGACGGATCGGACCTACAGCAGCTTACGTATTCGTTCGGATACGACGCCGAGGCGACGTTCTCTCCCCTGGGGGATCTGGTCGTCTTCACCAGCATGCGGGACGGCGACCTCGACATCTACACCATGAAGCCGGACGGAAGCGACGTCAGACGGCTCACGCACGAGTTGGGCTACGACGGCGGTCCGTTCTTCTCGCCCGACGGGACCAAGATCGTATACCGGGCGCATCACCCCGAGTCCGCCGAGGATGCGCGTGACTATACCTCGCTCCTGGCAGAAGGACTCATTCGTCCGACGATTCTCGAGATCTTCGTGATGGACTCGGATGGCTCGAATCGAATTCAGCTCACGCACGAAGGCGCGGCGAGCTTCGCGCCGTATTGGCACCCCTCGGCCGAGAAAGTGATTTTCAGCTCGAACATGGACGACCCTGCGGGGCGCGACTTCGAGCTGTACATGGTCAACCTCGACGGCACAGGCATGGAGCGGATCACAACGTCCGAGGGGTTCGACGGCTTCCCGGTGTTCAGCCCCGACGGGCGCTACCTGGTGTGGAGCTCAAACCGCGCCCAGGAGCTCGACGGAGAGACGAACATCTTCATTGCCGAGTGGGTGGAGAGGCCGTAGGGCAGCAGAGCAAATCGACCATTTACCTATTCCATCCTCAACGCTTCGATCGGATCCACGCGCGTTGCTCGCCTCGCCGGCAAATAACTCGCCAAGAGCGTCACGCCCAGGAAGAAAACCGCCATGGAGCCGAACATGAACGGGTCCGTCGGGCTGACGTCGAACAACAGCGAGGCGATGAACCGCGTCAAACCGATCGCTCCAACGAGGCCCACGACAACACCGATGACGCAGAGTTGAATTGCCTCCCCCAACACGCTCGCGAAGATGTGCTTGCCGCGGGCGCCCAGAGCGATGCGTAGGCCGATCTCGCTGGAGCGCTGCGCCGTCGAATAGGTGATCACGCTGTACAGCCCGCGGGCCGCGAGTACCATCGCCAGGCCCGAGAAGATCGCGGCCAAGAGAGCCGTGAAGCGTGTCTCGGCGGTTGCGGTGGCGACGTACTCGTCCATCACGTGGAAGTTGGATGGCGCGAGATCTCGACGCAGCCCCGTCACCGTGCTCCGCACACGGTCCGTCAGATCGGACGGATCGTCCTCGGTGCGCACCACGTAAGTGAGTTCCCATCGTGGGCTTTGAGCGAAGGGCCAGTAGACCTGGCCACCGGATGGGAGAGCGGGGGAGCGGTCGCGAATGCCGTCGATCACCCCGATCACCACCGCCCAGGTCGGCTCGAAGGAGGTGTTGACGTAGCGGACGGAGTGCATCCGCTTCCCGATGGGGTCTTCACCGGGGAATGCCCTCTCCGCGATCGCGTCGTCGATGATGATCACCGGCTGCTGCGACATGTCGTCGTGCTCCTCGAAGAACCGCCCGGATACGAGGCGGGCGCCGATGGCCGTGAGATAGTCGGGCGTCACCGCCCGGTGATCGAAGTGGTATTTGTCGCGTTCGCTGTCTGTCGGGGGCACCCCCTCGGGCGGAGCCGATTGCGACCAGTTGGCCCACGTCGCGAAGGGTAGGTGAGACCCCCCGCCCACAGCTACGACCCCTGGCAACGCCGCCAATTCGGTCTCGATTTGCCGAGCCAACTGTCCCCGCTCCAGGTCTGTGGGAAAGCGTTGTGGAGAGAGAGACACGGTAAACGTGAGCAACCGGTCGGGATCGAACCCCACGTTCACCTCTTGCAGGCGCGCGAAGGTTTGGGCCATCAGCCCCGCCCCGATGAGCAGTACCAACGCGATCGCCACCTCCGCCGCGGTAATCAGCTTTCGGGTACGTTGACTCCGGCGAGTGGCTGCGGAATTCCCCTGGCGCAGTCTTGCGGCTGGTTCCATGCGGGACAGCTGCGAAAGGGGGGCGAACCCGAAGATCACCCCTGATGCCACTGCCACCGCCATGGTGAACCCGAGGATGGTGGGGTCGAGACCAACTGCATCGACACGCGTGAGGCCCTCCGGGCGCAATGCCCACAAGATGTTAAATAGATCTGGCAAATGGAACGTCCCGGCGCGCGGAACCTCACTGCATACGACCCCCGCGTCAGTCCGCGCTCATCGCCCGGACCGGGTCCACCCGCGTCGCGAAACCTCGGCGGTATCGTCAACTCGATGGGTCCCGCGTGAAGACGAAGCAGGGAGTCGTCCGGGATTGCTCGGGCGCCAGTGGCCGGCGGTCGTGCGTCACCGCTACAGGTCGTCCGGCACTCGTTCCAGAAAGCTGGACAAGATCCGGTAGGTAAGCCCCCACACCACATGCCCATCCACCCGAACACCGGGAAATGTCCTCGGGCCGGATGGAGTGATCCACTCTACGATGTCTGCATTCGCAGGATCCTCGAGCGCCTCGACGGACGCCCAGTGCACCGACTCGACCTCACGGTTGTCCGGCACCGCCTGGGTCGCACCCGGCACGCCGAACACGAACGGGTGGATCGTCAGGCGAGGCACGCGAGAGGTCCAAGGCAGGACTCGGTTCAGCGCGCCCAGGTAGTGGTCCGACTCGTTGAGTACGACCCCCGTCTCCTCTGCGGTCTCCCTGATAGCGGTGGCCAACAGAGTAGGGTCGCCGGCATCCCGCCTACCGCCGGGCAGCGCCATGTGGCCCGACCATGGGTCGCCGGCCGACTCGGTTCGTTTGATGATGAGCACCTCAAGGCTGGGCGCTTCCCTGAGCACCAACGAGACCGACGCCTGGGCGGATGGGCCGTCGCCGCCCGGAGCTTCATCATGGTGGGGGCCAGCGCTCAGGGCCTCCCTGACTATCGCGAACCGCGGGTCGGGAACGGCGTCTCGACTCATCCGGGTGCCTAAACCCCTGGAGTGTCCGGTCCCCAGATGAGCTTGTGCAACTGCGGTTGCAGGCGCACGGGAAGGCCGTCTTCCAGAATCCATCCTGCGAGTTCCTGGAAGTCGATCGCGTCCCAAGCCGGGGAGATGAGCAGTGCACGCAGGCGCCCATCCACGACCGCCTTGTCGAGTCCGCGGTCGCGGATCACACCACGAGCCCACTTGTAATCCTCCCGGTCTGCCACTACGAACTTGACCTCGTCCCTTGCCGTGAGGTGGTCGAGGTTGGACCACAGGTTCCTCTCGACTTCGCCAGAGCCCGGGCACTTGAGGTCCATGATCTTGTGCGCGCGGGGATCCAACGGGGCCACATCCAGGGCACCCGAGGTCTCGACCAGGACAGTGAATCCTTCTTCCAGGAGCTGCTCCGCCAGGTCGAACGCCCCCTGCTGGATGAGTGGTTCTCCGCCGGTAATTTCAACCAGTGGCGTGCCAATGCCTCGGACCGTCTCCATGACGTCGTCGATGGCGAGGGTCTCGCCCCCGTGGAAGGCGTACTCGGTGTCACACCATACGCAGCGGAGGGGACACCCGGTCAGGCGCACGAACGTGCACGGCAGCCCCGCCCATGTGGATTCTCCCTGGATCGAGTGGAAAATCTCAGTTATGCGCAACGTGCCGGGAGCACCCATCAGGACTCCTTCCGTAGGCGCCCGTTTCGGGGCCACAGTCTTCCGAGGGGGGACTCCTTGAGCACACTGCCGGTCATGAAGAGTATGTTGGCGGGCCTCTCGGCGAGACGCCGCATCAGGTACGGGTACCAGGACTCCCCGAACGGGATATAGACGCGCACGTTGTAGCCCTGGTCCACCAACTGTGCCTGGAGATCACGCCGGACACCGTAGAGCATCTGGAACTCGAAGCGATCGCTGGAGATCGATTCCTTTTCGGCGAAGCGTACCGTTGCGTCGATCATGCGCTCGTCGTGCGTGGCGATCGCCGGATAGTTGCCGTCCACCAGGAGCATTTCCATCAGGCGAACGTAGGCGGCGTCGACCTCCTCGCGGCTTTGGAAGGCAACGCTCGCGGGCTCGGCGTAGGCGCCCTTGCACAAGCGCACGCACGCTCCGAGCTCGTTCATCCGAGCGACATCGCCCTCGGTCCGCATGAGGTAGCTCTGGAGCACCACCCCGATGTCCCGCCAGCCCTCGCCCCAGAGCTGCTCGAACGCGTCGAGCGTGCGTTGCGTGTACTCGGACGACTCCATGTCGAACCTGATGAACAGCTCATGCGCGCGGGCCCGGTGGAGCAGACGGCCAAGGTTGTCAGCCAGAAAATTGGCGCTGATGGCCTGTCCGAGTTGTGTGAACTTGACCGATACATTGCCGCGGATTCCATCCGCCACGACGCGGTCCAGCACCTCCAGGTACGTGTCGGCGGCGGCCCGAGCGTTGCGCTCGCTTTTCTCGGACTCGCCGAGATAGTTCGCTGTGACCGCGAGGCCCTTTCCATTCGCGTCGACCATCGCTCCGGCCAGTTGTTCCACGGTCTCGCCGGGGACGAAACGCTTGCTCATCGCCCGAAGTGGAGTTCCTGTCACCAGCTTCTTGGCCGCGCGGGAGTCACTCAGAAAGATGAGCCCGTTACGTAGCATCTATTCGCGTCTGTCTCTTTGTTGTACGGCTTCGTCGAGGAGCGCCTTGACCTCCTCCAGCGGTAGCGAGCCGGCCTGCTCGCTCACCTCGTCACGGGTCGCGCCCTTGAACAGTATCGGCGTTTCGACGTGCCCGACGACCCCGAGACCCGTGCCGGCCCATCTCG
>JADFRS010000182.1 GCA_022561145.1 Gemmatimonadota bacterium | reverse complement strand
GGCCTCTCGAATCTGCCGACGTGGAGGCCACGCGTGGCGCAAGGCGCGTCGGATGTTTCAATCCGAACGGCCGGTGTGGAGCAAAAGAATGCTTGAGGCGATCAGGGAGAAGGTTGAAGCAGGGGAGCGTGTTAGCGCCGAAGAGGGTCTTTTTCTCCTGCGAGAAGCGGATCTCTTGGACCTGGCCCCGCTTGCCCAGAGATGGCGGTGGCGACACAACCCGGAAACCGAAATTACGTTCGTCGTCGACACGAATCTGAATTACACGAACGTGTGCGACGCGTACTGCGGCTTCTGCGCCTTCTACAGGCCCAGCGCCGACGATCCCTCTGCTTACACGTACTCCGTGGATCAGATGATGGAAAAGATCGGCGCTGCGGCTCAAAGGGGCGTGACGACGGTGCTGATGCAGGGCGGCCTCAACGACGCGCTGCCGTTTGATTACTACGTCGAGATGGTGAGAGAGACCCGCCGCCGGTTCCCTGATGTGACGCCTCACTACTACTCGGCGCCAGAGATCATGAAGATGACGCAGGTCTCCGGGAAATCGATCGCCGAAGCAATCTCAGCCCTGAAGAGCGCGGGCCAGCGCACCCTGCCCGGCGGTGGCAGCGAGGTCCTTTCGAACCGCGTCAAGGCGCAGGTGAGCCGCCTATGGCCAAAGGCGGCAGTCGACGACTGGACGAACGTTCACCTGGAGGCCCATCGCCAGGGTTGGAAGACGACCGCCACGATGATGTACGGCCACCTCGAGCGGGACGAAGACATCATCGAGAGCCTCGGCCACATACGGGACGTGCAGGACGCCGCGGCCGATGAGCGCGGCGGTTTCACGGCGTTCATACCGTGGAGTTTCAAGCGAGAGAATACTGCCCTCGCCTCCAACGTGCCCGAGGAGGCCGGCCCGAACCGCTACGTCCGGATCATCGCCCTCTCCCGGATCTTCCTCGACAACATCCCGCATATCCAGGCGTCGTGGTTCTCCGACGGCCGGCGGCCCGGGCAGATCGCGCTCCACTTTGGCGCCGATGACTTCGGAGGCACCCTGTTCGACGAGAACGTGATGCTGGAAGCCGGCTTCTACAACCGGACGACCGTAGAAGAAGTGAAAGCGCTCATCTCCGAGGCCGGTTTCACGCCCGCTCAGCGGACGACGGAGTACGAGATCATCAAGCGCTTCGAGCGGGAGTCGAACCTGAATCCGGTGGTCACTGGCCCGGTAGCCGCTGTGATGGATGCGGCGCCGTGACGGCGCGGGCGCTATGAGCTGTCCAGGAATCCCCTTTTGAAACCAACGGACTGTTATTCCGTTCGACACTTCAGAGGATGAGCCAAAACCCCGATGACCGAGCCGATTACTCGCGACGAGTTCAGTTCCCGGTTGGTCGAACTCTGCGTGAACGGCCGCATCACGGGATTCCCGCGCAGAACCCGCGACCTGCACATCCTGATGAAGAGCGTGGTGCTGACCTTTGACGCCGCAGCGGAGTATTCGGAGCGTGAGGTCAACGAAGAACTGCGGATGTGGATGGCCGACATCTGCCCGAGCTTCGAGATCGATCATGTGACGCTGCGTCGCAGACTCATCGACGAGGGGTATGTTGAGCGCGAACGGGACGGCTCGAAGTACTGGGCATCTGTTCCTCCAATGGAATCGTCGCTATTCGAGCCTGATGTTGAGAGCGTCGATGTGTACGAGGCAATCGGCACTGGAAAGAAGCAAGTCGAACAGCGGAAGGAGCACTATCTACGCGTGCGATCGCTGGTCGACGGGCGTGAGACCGACGGGCAGGATGGGACGTGATCGGCCGTCATACTCTGGGCTATGGGCGGGTTTCAAACCCGCTCCCACGCCGCCACCGCCGGCCCATGCGACGGCACCCTACTTCCCGGCGACTTGACGCTGAACGGGGCCGCAGGGGAGCTTCCTTCATGGCACAGTCCTACCTTGAGCCCAAGGGCTCGGCATGATCTCTCCCCGAAAGGGGGTCGCGCACGTGCGCGTGTCTCTCTTCAAGCAGGGGGCGGTAAGCTCCAAGCGCGATGTCGTGGCCGTCGAGGAGCCGCTCGAGATCAGAGTAGAACTCGCGGGTGGCCGTCGCTTGCACGCGGTCTCGGTGACGATGCGAACTCCGGTGGACGACTTCGAGCTCGCGGCGGGGTTTCTCTATGGCGAGGGTCTCATATCGGGTGCCGAAGACATCCATGAGATTACCTACTGCCAGGGCGACGAGCCGCAGACATACAACATCGTGGTGGTCCGGCTCGGGCCGGGGGCCACGTTCGACCCAGCCAATCTGAACCGCAATTTCTACATGACCTCGAGCTGCGGTGTGTGCGGCAAGGCCTCGCTCGAGGCCGTGGAGGTAACGTGCGCCCCCTTGCCGGACGGTGACCTCAAGGTCGCGCCGGCCCTGCTCCACGCGATTCCCGGGCGCCTCAGAGAAGGGCAGGGGTTGTTCGAGCGCACCGGCGGTATCCACGCGGCGGCGCTGTTCGACGCCGAGGGACAGATGCGGACGCTCAAGGAGGACATCGGCCGCCACAACGCCGTGGACAAAGTGGTCGGACACGAATTGCTGGCGGGGCGGTTGCCGCTGAGCGAGGCCATCCTCGGCGTGAGCAGCCGGTCGTCCTTCGAGATCATGCAGAAGGCTGTCTCCGCCGGGATTTCGACCGTCGTGGCTGTCGGCGCGCCCTCCTCGCTCGCGGTCGACATGGCCAAACGCTTTAACATGACTCTCATCGGGTTCACGCGAGACGAGCGGTTCAACGTTTATTCGGGTGGGTTCAGGGTCACCGAGCAGCAGGCCCGCGTCTGAGGTGGCGAGTCCGGTCCGTGTGCTTGGCGCGATCATCGCCGGCGGGGGTAGCCGACGCTTCGGCAGGCCCAAGGCGACCACCGAGGTGGGTGGTCTAGCCATGATCGATTGGTCGCTCCGTGCTCTCGTGGAGGATGTTTCGGACGTCGTGATCGTGGGTGGCGACCCGGCTGTGGCGGAGTCGCGCGGACTCGGCCACCTCGTGGACGCCGCTCCCGACGGCGGACCGCTGGCTGGGCTGGTCTCGGCACTCCGAGCCGCTACGGATCAGGGAATGGACGGGGTCTTCGCGCTCGCGTGCGACATGCCTCTGGTGGACGCGACGGTCGTGCGGGAGCTGCTGCGGCACGCCACGGGTGACGAGGCCGTCGCGCCTCTGGGACCTCGTGGCCCCGAACAGCTCTGCGCGTTCTACCCTTCGGCGTTCCTGGGCGTGGCGGAGCAGCAGCTCGCCATGTCGGACCTTTCATTGAGGGCATTCTTGGGAGTGGTCCCGGTGCGCACCGTCGACGTGGCCGGGATCACCGAGCCGGCTGAGGCCGAGCCGCTGCTCATGAGCGTGAATACGCCCGATGATGCGCTGAGAGCAGAGGCACTTCTGTCGGCTCGTTCCCGGCCTGCCGAACCGCGGGCCGCTCCGTGAGCACGCCTGCGGGCAGCCCGCCGATCGTCGCTGTGGTGGGGCTCAAGGACTCTGGAAAGACGTCCGTAGCGGTGGCCTTGGTGGCCGAACTCCGACGCCGCAAGAAGCGGGTCATGGTGGTGAAGCATGGCCATCGCTTCGATCTGGATCATGAGGGGACGGATTCGTGGCGCTTCCGAGAAGAGGGCGGAGTCGAGCGGGTGGTGCTCGCCGGACCTTCGAACTTTGCGGTGATGGGCGAATGGGGCCCCGGCGACGAGCTCTCCCTCGCCGAGCTCGTAGCTCGCTATCTCCCGGACGCCGATATAGTGGTGGCGGAGGGATACAAGTCCGAGCCGGTACCGAAGATCGAGGTCCATCGGCCCGAGGCCCACCCGGAGCCGCTGTACCGGCGCGGGACCGAGGACGCTGCGCACTACATCGCCATCGTCACGGATGCGTTGGAGTTGGAGGCCGACGTGCCAGTGCTGGACATCAACAGCACGGATCTGACCACTGAACTGGCGGATCTGGTAGAGCGGCGAGTTCTGGGCTCTTTTCCGGCTGATTGACCGACGCGGGTTGCGTCAGACCATCGCGGCCGACCCGACCTCCGGATTCTCCTCAACGAATCGGACGAGGTTTTCCGCGTAGTCCACGAAGCGCGGCACCGTGATCCCGCTTCCCTCCAAGTCGGCGGTCGTGTTGGACGTGTCGTACGTAGTGGGGTGCGCGAAATAGTCGATCGCCTCGGCCGGAATACCCGTGAGGTGGTAGACGCCGGGCACGTGCCGAGTGCTCCAGCGTGCGAGCCGAAGCGGTGACGGCACCCTGATGATGCGCCGACCCGTGGCTTGCGCCAGGGCCTCGACGACTTCGTGGACCGTGGGTGGGTCGGGGTCCGCCAGTTGGTAGACTCGGTTCTCCGACTGCGCGAGACCGCTCAGATACGCCAGTGCCTTCGTGATGAAGTCGCGAGGCACGACGTTCAGGTGCACCCGCCGGGTGTTGCCCACCACCGGAACGAGCGCCACGCGGGGTTGCTTCATGATGAGTCGCAGAAAGAAGTAAGGGCCATCGTACTTCTGCGTCTCACCGGTGGTGCTGTCACCCACGACCACGGCCGGCCTGTAGATGGTGGTGGGCAGCCCTTCACGCATGGCCTGTTGCACCTCCTCCTCGGCCCGGTACTTGGTTTCCTCGTAATGGTTCTTGAACGACTGGCCGACGTGTAGATCTCCCTCACCGAAAACGCCACGGTGGGACCCGCTGACGTAACACGTGCTGACGTAGTGCATGCGAGTGAGCGACGAGCACTTCCGTGCGAAGTCCAGAACATGACACGTACCGTCCACGTTCACGTTCCAAGCGAGCGCCGCCGAGACGCTGAGGTCGTAGACCGCGGCCAGGTGGTAGATCTCGTCCACGTTCTCCGGGAGCCTGGCACCGCGGTCGACCAGAGTCGGCGAGGTGATGTCGCCTTCGATGAGCATGATGCGGCCGTCCAGCGAGGGCTCTTTGGCCACGAGGGCTGCACGGTGGTCGGCGGCCAGCGAAGCGAACTTGCGTTGCACGAGACAGACCGCGGTGGCCTCGGGCCGCCGGGCCAGGATCCGAGGAAGCAGACTGGCGCCCAAAAAGCCCGGGTATCCGGTCAGCAAGATCGAGGGCATGTGGATCCTGTAGGCGTCACCGCCGTGTAGGAGTAATGGTACGCACGGGCCACTCGATCTCCCGCGAGAAGAAACATGGCAACATCGGCAAGCAGGCGCACGGCCCCCAAGGCGCGCAGCGCCAAGAAACAGGGCGTCGACTGGTCGGTCGTGCTGCCGCTTTCCTTCGTGTTGCTGGCGCTCGTGGCGCTCGCCGTCGTGCCTCTGAAGATCGAGCAGCGAAGGGTTGCCCTGGAGGACGTCCAGTTCAACCTTGCGCCGATCCAACTCCTGCTCGCAGAGCTCGTCTCCAAGCAGAACAGGCAGATGGCCCTCGTTGAGCAGTTCGTTTCGACGAGTGATCCCAAATACCGGGCGGAGTACGCCCGAGCGATGGCGCGCGAGGACTCTCTTTTTGGTGAGTTACGCGCGCGGTCCGACTCGCTCCTCGCTCATGTTGGTCCATCGGTGACCGATCGGCAGGATCGACGCAGAACGTTCGCCTTGGCGTTTCAGAAGGATTTGAGCGTAGACCTCGGCCCACTTTCCTTGAGTTGGCATATTCTTCATAGCCCCCTGATGGAGGGCGAGATCAACGCTGTAACCCCCTCGGATTTCGTCGGAAACCTCGATCGGAGTCGCGAATTCTTCGAAAGCATCCGTGCGGCTACTCAGTCCCTCGAGGTCAAGGTCATCGCCGAGTCACTCGCCGCCCAGGCGGAACAGCAGCGGAACCAGGTGATTCGAACCTGGACCACGGTCCTCTCGATCCTGCTTGCGGTGTTCGCCAGCGTGGCGATCGTCGTGGTAGGCCGGAACCTCCGCAAGCTCGCGTCCCGCGAGGAGCAGCGCCGCCGCGAAGCGGTCACGGCGCGGCGCGAAGTGCGGGCTGTCCTCCGTGGCACCGGCGACGGCGTGATGGGGATCGATTTGGAGGGTCTGTGCACGTTCCTGAACGTGGCTGGGGAGCGCCTTCTGGGGTACTCGGTGGGAGAGGTGCGCGGCCGGCCCGTGCACGAGCTGATCCATCACACGCGTGCCGATGGGTCGGCTCACTCGGTAGCGGATTGCCCAGTGCAAACCACGCTCGAGTCCGGTGAGCCTTCGCATGTCGCGGACGACGTGCTTTGGCGCAAGGACGGCACCTCCTTCCCGGTGCAGTTGTCCGCCATTCCGATGACAGACGGGCTGGATGTGCGCGGCGTGGTGTTGACCTTCGGCGACATGACCGAGATCCGCCGTACGGAGACGGCGCTCCGGGAGGCGGTGCAGGCACGGGATGACATGATCGCCGTGGTTTCGCACGACCTGAGGAACCCGGTGGGCACCGTTGCCGCCGCTGCCGAACTCATCCAGGACCTCCCTCTGACCGAAGAGCGTCGCGACGAACACCTCGACATCATACGCCGTTCGGCCGACCGCATGAGCCGCCTGATCGACGATTTGCTCGACGTTGCGCGTCTGGATGCGGGGCACCTCAAGGTCGAGCCGTCCCCGGAGCATGTGGGCGATTTGATCCAAGAAGCGGTTGCCCTGTCGAGTCACCTGGCCGGTCAAGCTGGAGTAAGGGTCCGAGCGCGTGGGGGCCAAGCTGTGCCTCGGGTGATGGCGGACCGGGAGCGTGTGCTCCAAGTCCTCGCCAACCTCATCGGAAATGCGCTCCAGGTCACGCCCGCCGGCGGCGAGATCACAATACGTGCTCTGGCCGAAGAAGAGCGCGTGGTCGTTTCGGTGACGGATACCGGCCCGGGCATCCCCGAAGCGAACCGTGAGCACCTGTTCGATCGGTTCTGGAGAGGAAAGAGCTCCGGAGGAAAGGGCACCGGGCTTGGTCTGGCGATCGTGAGGGGGCTAGTGGAGGCTCACGCGGGCGAAGTCTGGGTGGAGAGTGGCGAGGGGGAGGGCGCCACGTTCTCGTTTTCGTTGCCGCTGGCCGAAAAGCCGAGTAGCTCGCACGAGTTCCTCACCACGGACGCGTAGTCGGCGGCCAGCGCCAACGCTACCTCGCTGCCCACCGGATACTTCCTGTTGGTGGGCAGATGCACCGTAAGGTTCCTCACCCCGCCGTCCGTCGTAGGCACAGCCACGATCGCCTCGATGTTGCTGCCGGTGTACGACGTCGCCGTGATGGTGCCTCGCAGCGTTCCATGCTCAACCGGCTCGAAGCCCTCTGGGCGGACGGCCACCATGACGGGCGCCCCCTCCGGGAGTCCAGAGCGGTCCACGCTACAGAACGACCCGAAATCCGTGAGCACGCAACCGCGTGAGCCCTGAATCACGCCCCTGAGCAAGTTGGCCCGCCCGACGAACGTAGCCACGAAGACTGAGTTGGGGTGCTTGTAGATCTCCTCCGGCGTACCAACCTGCTCCAGCTTGCCATGGTTCATGACGGCCACTCGGTCCGAGATGGCCAAAGCGTCGCGCTGATCATGGCCGACCATCACACACGTGACGCCGGCGTTGCGCAGGATGGTCATGCCGCGGCGTTCGAACGCCGCCTCGATGACCTGCGCCGCGTCGGGGTCCTCGGTGGGCAGGATGAGGTCGCGCGACGACACCAGCGTCACGTCGGAGCCCAGGCGGGTGAAGGCCGATGCGAACTCGGCACCGGTG
>JADFRS010000024.1:18723-32201 GCA_022561145.1 Gemmatimonadota bacterium | reverse complement strand
CAACATCGCGGGAATCATAGGCGAGACCGGCAGGGTATTGGGAATGATGCCCCATCCCGAGCGAGCGGTGGAGGAGATCCTGGGCTCCGTGGACGGGCTCGGCATCTTCGAGGCCCTCCTGGCGTACTTCTCGCCGGTAGGCACGGCCTGAACCCGACCCACCCCCATCATTTACTGAACGGACCCGGCCGGACATTGAGCCACAGATCGGAGCATGACGGCGCGCCCCCGGGGTCGACCCCGGCACCCCGCGAGGGTGATCCTACCATCACACCCGAGCTCGTCGAAGAGCACGGCCTCTCCCCCTCGGAGTACGACCGCATCCTCGAGATCCTGGGCCGCGAGCCCACCTTCACGGAGCTGGGCGTGTTCAGCGCCATGTGGTCGGAGCACTGCGGATACAAGAACTCGAAGCGCCTGCTCCGCTTGCTCCCCACCGAGGCCCCGTGGGTCATCCAGGGTCCCGGCGAGAACGCGGGTGTCATCGATCTGGGTGAGGGCCTCGCCCTGGCGTTCAAGATCGAGTCGCACAATCACCCGTCGGCGGTCGAGCCCTATCAGGGGGCCGCCACAGGGGTGGGCGGCATCTTGAGGGACGTGTTCACCATGGGGGCGCGCCCCATAGCCATCCTCGACTCGCTCAGGTTCGGCGACCTCGACTCGGGCCGGGTCCGCTATCTGTTCGATGGCGTTGTGCGCGGGATCGGCGACTACGGCAACTGCGTGGGCATCCCGAACATCGGCGGCGAAGTCCAGTTCGACCGCGGTTATGAGGGCAATCCGATCATCAATGCGATGTGCATCGGGCTGATGAAGGTCGACGAACTGATCAAGGGCGAGGCGGCCGGAGTGGGCAATACCCTCATGGCCGTGGGCGCCCGTACCGGCCGGGACGGCATTCACGGGGCCACGTTCGCGAGTGAGGAACTGAGCGAGGACACGGAGGCCAGCCGGCCACAAGTACAGGTGGGCGACCCCTTCACCGAGAAGCTGCTCTTGGAAGCGAGCCTAGAGTTGATTCGGAGCGGTCACATCGTCGGCATCCAGGACATGGGAGCCGCCGGACTCACATCGACCGCATCGGAGATGGCGGGCCGTTCCGGGACGGGGGTGGAGATCGATACACTCGCGGTTCCAGTGCGTGAGCCGGGCATGACGCCCTACGAGATCCTGCTCTCGGAGTCGCAGGAGCGCATGCTGGTCGTCGCCAAGGTGGGCCACGAGGCCGATGTTCGGGCCATTCTCGAGAAGTGGGAACTGGAAGCGGCTGCAGTCGGCCAGGTCACGGACGACGGCATGTTCCGTGTCCGCGAGGGCGACCGCGTGGTGGCCGAAATCCCGGCGCTGCCACTCCCCGAGGGGTGCCCGACGTACGAGCGCGAGGGAGTCGAGTCCGAGGAGGTGCAGGCGCTCCGAAAAATGGATCTGTCGCCCTATGAGGAGTTCGAGGGCTCGCCGGCCGACGTGTTCATGAGGCTGCTCGAGTCGCCGAACATCGCATCGAAAAGCTGGATCTACCGACAATACGACACCACCGTACGAACGAGCACGGCGCTACGCCCCGGCGGGGACGCCGGCGTCATCCGCATCCGGGGCACCACGAAGGCCGTGGCGGCCACCACCGATTGCAACGGCCGTTATGTCTACCTGGAGCCGCGCACGGGAGCCATGATCGCGGTCGCGGAGGCCGCACGAAACCTGGTGTGCGTCGGCGCGTTACCCACCGCCGTGACGAACAACCTGAACTTCGGCAGCCCCCTCAAGAGCCACATCTACTACCAGTTCCGGGAGGCCGTCCTGGGGATGGCCGAGGCGTGTAAGCTGTTCGAGACCCCGGTAACGGGCGGGAACGTGTCCTTCTTCAACGAAACGGACGGCGAAGCGATCTACCCGACGCCCGTGATCGGCATGGTGGGAATCCTCGATGACGTCGAGAAGCTCACGCGCCACGCGTTTCAGTCGGTAGGCGACGCCATCGTCCTGCTCGGAGACAACACGAACGAGCTGGGTGGCAGCGAGTATCTCTACGTCATCCACGACCTGGTCGCAGGTCCTCCTCCCGCCGTGGACCTCTTGGGCGAGCGCCGGCTCCAGCACGCCGTGCTCGCGGCCATCCAGAAGGGGCTGGTCAAGTCGGCGCACGATGTATCGGAAGGGGGACTCGCCTGCGCTCTGGCCGAATGCGCGTTGGGAGAAGGCGAGGCGCCGCTCGGGGTGGACGTGACGTTGGACGATCCCCTTCCTACGGCGGCACTCCTCTTCGGCGAGGCCCAGGGGCGCGTGCTCGTCTCGTGCGCCGCGAACCGCGCGGAAAAGATGCAGCGGCTGGCCCGCGACCACGGAGTGCCCTCTCGGCTGATCGGTACGGTCACGGAGGCCGCCTCAGGCTTCGTCATGCACACCAAGAGCGCCGGCATGAAGGTCGACCTGAACTCCATGAAAGCGCTATTTTTCGATACGATCCCCAACATCATGGACGCCGGTGGCCGCGAGTAACACATGAGCCGAGAAATACCCCTGCCTACCAGAGACATCCTGACGTCCGAGTGGGACGGCGACGGCTTGCGCGAGGAATGTGGCGTCGTCGGCGTCAGCGGCGTGGAGGGCGCGGCCGAGCTCACGTTCTTGGCGCTCTACGCGCTGCAACACCGTGGGCAGGAAGCGGCCGGCATCTGCGTTACCCACGAAGGTAAGGCGATACTTCACAAGGGTTTAGGACTCGTGGGGGATGTGTTCGACGCGGCCACGTTGCTCAAGCTCCCGGGCCGGACGGCGATCGGGCACGTGCGCTATTCGACGGCCGGGGGTGCAGGCATTCGGAACGCCCAGCCGATCCAGGTGAGCTACGCGGAGGGCGATCTGGCGGTTGCGCACAACGGTAACATCACGAACGCGATCGACCTGCGCACTCGCCTGGTCAAAGAAGGAGCGATCTTCCAGACGACCAGCGACTCCGAGGTGATCATTCATCTCGTTGCCCGTTCCCGCCACGAGACGGTGGACCATCAGCTAGACGACGCCCTGAGTCACCTGGAGGGCGCGTTCTCGCTGGCGATCACCATCGGAGATACCCTCTACGCGGCTTGTGACCCCCGCGGGTTCAGGCCGCTGGTGCTAGGCCGGAAGGACGGCGGACACGTCGTGGCCAGCGAGACATGCGCCCTGGACATCATGGAGGCCGACTTCGTACGGGACATTGCGCCCGGTGAGGTCCTGAAGATCCAGGGTGACCGAGTGGAGCGCCTGCGCAGCCTGGAGCCGGTGCCCGAACCGGCGCCCTGCATCTTCGAGTTGGTGTACTTTGCCCGACCCGACTCACGCCTGTGGGGCATCAGCGTGGACAGCGCCCGCAAGGCCTTCGGCCGACAGCTCGCGGTCGAGCACCCCGTCGAAGCCGACGCGGTGATCGCCGTGCCGGACAGCGCCAACTCGGCGGCGCTCGGCTTCGCCGAGCAGAGCGGCATCCCCTTCGAGCTGGGGCTGCTCAGGAACCACTACGTGGGCCGTACGTTCATCCAGCCATCCCAGGCCGACAGAGACTTCGGCGCCCGCATGAAGTACGCACCTGTGCGCGAGCTTCTGGAGGGCCGGCGCGTGGTCGTGGTGGACGACTCCCTGGTCCGCGGCACGACGAGCCGCAGCCTGGTGAAGTTCATCCGGCGAGCCGGCGCGACGGAGGTGCACTTCCGCATCGGGTCCCCGCCGGTCCGGTTCCCGTGCTTCTACGGCATCGACATGCCCAGCCCCGAAGAACTCATCGGCTCTCGCCTGACCGTTGACGAGATTGCTGAGGAGTTGGGCGTGGACTCCCTGGGTTATCTCTCCCTGGAGGGCATGACCGCCGCAGTGGCGGACCACGGCTCGTTCTGCGACGCGTGCTTCTCCGGCAGGTACACGGCGCCCCTGGTGGACGTCGAGCGCGGCTTCCTCCCCGGGAACCACCCGGTCGAGCTGTTGGCCACCCAAGAAGACACATGACCGACACGATCCAAGACCTCCTTCACCGCCTCCCAAAAACCGAGCTTCACGTCCACCTGGACGGCAGCCTGCGTCCGGAGACCCTCCTAGAGCTGGCCCACGACCATGGGAAGAGCCTTCCCACGTCCGATGTCCACGAGCTGGCCGCGTCGATGCTGGCCGCGGATACACGCAACCTGGAGGAGTACCTGGCCAAGTTCGCCACCACGATCTCGGTCATGCAGCACGCCGACGCGCTCGAGCGGGTCGCCTTCGAGCTGGCCGAGGACAACGCCCGTGAGAACGTGCGCTACCTCGAGGTGCGCTACTCCCCGGTACTGCACACTGAAGAGGGCCTGCCGCTCACGGAGACCGTGGAGGCGCCGCTGCGCGGCCTGGCGCGCGCCGAGAGCGAATACGGCATCAAGACCGGCCTGATCATCTGCGGGATCCGCAACATGGACCCCGCGACGTCACGTGATCTGGCCGACCTGACCGTCGCATTCAAAGGCCGAGGCGTCGTCGCGTTCGACCTGGCCGGCGCGGAGTACAACTACCCCGCCAAGAAACACCGTGACGCGTTCTTCACCGTGATCAACCGCAACATGGCCACGACGATCCACGCGGGTGAGGCCTACGGACCGGAATCGATCCACCAGGCGCTACACTACTGCCGAGCCAACCGCATCGGCCACGGCACGCGCCTCCACGAGGACCCGGATTTGATGCAGTACGTGAACGATTTCCGGGTGCCGTTGGAGATTTGCCTGACGTCGAACGTCCAGACCCGCAGCGTGGCGAGCTACGCCGAACACCCGCTACGGCTCTACTACGACGAAGGCCTGGTGGTCAGCCTGTGCACCGACAACCGGCTCATGTCCGGTACCACGGTGACCAACGAGTACGTGATGGCGCACGAGCACCTGGGATTCACGCTCGAGGAGCTCAAGGGCATCTCGCGGATGGGCTTCCGGAGCGCGTTCCTCCACGCGGACGAGAAGGCCGAGATGCTCGACGGCGTGGAGGGTGAGATGGAAGAGCTGGGCTAGCCCCCCAGCCCAGCGCCTAGCCGATCAGAGCCACGTGATCGCGGTCCGCAACACAAAAATGTTCACATTGGGCTCCGGGTTGCCAAACACGTCCGTAGCGTTGTCGGATACCTCGATGAAGTAGCAGACGACCTGGACGACGCCGGAGTTTTTCCAGATCCGGACCTCCGTGATATCGAACGTGTTGGTATTCTCGTCGGGGTCAGCCAGGAGGTTGAACGTGTTCTGGGGAGTCACCTGACCGGGCCCCTCGCCGACAGGGATTTTGGGGTCCGTGACTTCGCAAACGCCCCCTGTGTCTGCGTCACGCATGATCAAGAATGCGCTCGATAGGCCATTCGCGTCGCTTACGCTCCCCAAGAATGGCCATGCGAAGCTCGAGAGGGTCAACGTCAAGTTCCCCGGTGGTGGATTGGCCACGATCGCGGTCGGGTTAGTCCGATCCAGGATGAACGACACGCTCGTGGACGCCGTGTTGCCCGGAGTAGCGTTGTCTGTCACCTCGATATCGAACGTGTAGGTCTCCTCCGGCAGGATGAACGGGTCCAGCGTGTTCGCCCCGCTCGCATCGGGTGAAACCTTCGACGTGAGATCCACCTCGTTGCCCGCACCGTCCACGCCAAGCGCCGTGGCCGCACCGTATCCCGAGCCGGGGGAGCCGTCGGGTAGCTCGGGATCCGTCGCTTTGAAGGCGATTCGGTTGTCGAAGACGCCGTCACCCGCATCGTCGTCGGGATTGAGGATGATCGTCGTCGTGGGAAACACATCCGAGATCGTGAGCGCCGTGCGATCCACCCCGAAAAGCCCGGAAACCAAGACGTTCGCCACAGGTCCCTGGTTGCCCAGGGCGTCCACCATCGAAATCAGCTCGAGTTCGTAGAGCAGTCCTCGTTCACCAAGCTCAGGGATGCCGGCAATGTTCGTGGCGACTGGGAGCCCTTCTGCCGTGACATCGAATTGATGGGTAACCCCACCCACACCCGTTTCGGTCGCCGCCGGAGAAAGCCCGAAAACACCCGCCGAAAACCACTCGCCGCCGAGGATCACCGGTCCGTCCACGTTCAGCCGCGTGCCTGGGTTCGACTGAGGTCCTACGAAGTCCACCCACAGCCTCTCGAGCGGGGGTGCCCGACCTGGGAGGAAGTTACTCGTGATGTCGAGTCCGGCGCCGTCCAACACCTTGACCACCCGGATGGTGTGGCCCAGACGCGTCGGGTCATCCTCCACGAACCCATCGTTCTTTACCTGTGTGGCAGTGAACAGGAAGGGCGGCCCCATTACTCGATGAGCCACTCCGAGCCCCGAGCCGAAGTCCAAAGACGGCCCACCGTTTGCGGACGGCTGGCCCACGGCAACAACATCGATGGCGCTGAGGGTCAGGTCGGGGTCAAAGATCACCGGGATGATCTGGAAGTCGAGATCCCCCCCGCCCCACCACACCTTTCCGCCACTGACCACCCCCCCGGCTCCGCCGAGGAAGTTGATTCCTGCGATTACGTCAGCGTTGACCAGGGTGATGGCCAAGGTGGTCTGCGCCGCTCCGGGTCCCTCCTGTTCGGTATCGACCACCACCGTGAAGGTGGCCGGGCCATTGGGGAATAGAGGTCCGCCGGCGTTCGGGTCGAAGGCCGTGGTGTTTACCTCGAAACGCAGCCGTTGCGGCGCGAGCTGCTGACCGAACGCCGCCGCCGGGGTCGGTAACTCCTGTTCGCCCACGTTCTCGGCATTCAGGAAGACCGTGATCTTGGTGACCGTTTGCGTGCCCGACTCTACGTCGACCAGGACGATCACGTCGTCGTGCACGGCACTCGCGTTGATCCGGAACCCCCCGGCGTTTTCCAGAGCGAATATGGCTACCTGGGCCAGCTTCTCTTGGATGCCGCTGAACTCCACCGTCACGGCGTCGCCCACACCCAGCGTAACCTGGCGCTCCGTGATGGCGAACGTCAGGTCCGCCGCCAGGTCGCTCAGCGCCACGGTGAACGTTCCCGCCCTCAGCCCCGGGAAGCTGAAGTCACCGTTGACGCCGGTCGTGGCAGTCCCGGTCTCCACGCCGGAAAGAGTGAGCATCACGCCCTGAAAGCCCGCCCCGTCTATCAGCACCGTCCCCGAGATCGACGCCGTGCGCACGAAGGTGCCCGTGAACGCTACCGTGGCCGTTTGGCCTCCCGCGACGGTCACGGCGCTCGTGGTTTGCGCGAACTGCACCTCGGCCGAAAAGCCGGTGATGCTCACCGTGTACTGTCCTTCCAAGACGGATGCAAACGCAAACGTGCCGTCGGCGAGTGACACCGTCGAGGCGGTGGCCGGCCCGCTGAGGTTCACGGTGACCCCGCCGAGCGGATCTCCCTCGACCAGGATCGTTCCGGTGATCGTGCCCGTCGCCGGTGGTGGTGGCGGTGGCGGCGGCTCCGTCGTGCTGTCGCAGGCGGTGATGACCAGGAGCCCGGCGGCCCCGACGATCAGCCGTGACATCAGCTTCATGAAAGCCCAACTCCTTGAACGAGTCATCGATTAGGGTGTCCTCGTGCCCTCATTATAAAAGAAAAGACTGGCAGACGTAGGCCTGCCAGGATCGTGCCAGAAAGAGGAAAAAAGAACCGGCGGGGGGCCAAGCCCCCCGCCGGCGTACTGTCTTCGATCTCAGGAACGACTAGTTCCAGGTGATCTGACTGAGAACGGACTCATCGCTCAGGTTGGGCTCCAAGTCGCCCGTGTTGTCCGAAGCGTTGTCCGCAGACTCGATGAAGAAACAAACGAAATCCGTCTGAGAGTTATTTGGGTTGTGGAAGATCACATTCACCGAGAAACCAGGTGCCGCCGCGCTGGCGGTAACGTCGAAGGTGTTTTCATCGACCTCGCCAGCTGCGCCACCCTCCGGCCACAAGGTATCCGTGAGCTCACATGCTGTGGCAGAACCACTCGTGCTGGCATCCCGTATCGTCACGAGCACCTCAGAAAGCCCGTTCGCGTCGATCGCTTGCCCCTTGACGGGGATCGAGAGTTGCGACGTTGTGGAGTTATAGAAACCCGAGGGGGGTTCATTCATTTGAGTCGTCGGGTCCGTCGCGTCGATGATGATGGTCCATGCGATCGGGGTCTTGTTTACCTTCTCAATCGCGAGATCCGGAATGTCGATGTCAAATTCCCACAGTCCATCGAGCGGACCGACACCGCCACTCGCCTCGAAGCACCCAGTCGTGAGATTGACACTATAGTCGATGGCGGCCGAACCGGTACCCACCGCCGCGGCACCACCACTGGTAGCCGTGAGAATATGGCACGTCACATCCGCCTTTTTCCCCGACGGATCCGTGATTTCCAGGTCCGTCGTAATGCGCGAATGCATACCGGAACCGGCCGACCCGTCCGCCAGCTTGTTATCGTCCGTGTCCCAGTTGATGTCGTTGTCGCCGTTAGCGTCCTCATCGTCAGGGTTCAGGACGAGTGTTACGGCCGGATCCGGGAAGATCTTCGACGTGACCGGGGCGCCAAAGTCGGTACCATGCTCATCCGAGCGGTTGTCGCCAAAGGGTCCAGCGGCGTCCACAGGATTGGCCTTGAGATCGGTGGCGTTGCCCAGATTGTCCATGAGGGAGACCAGCTCGGCAACGAAGCCCTTGCCGCCATCGTTGTCGTTCTCGGGCAGATCCCCCGGGCCGCCGATGCCGGTGAAGTCCGGATCGGTCGTAGTGGTGCCCTGGTCGTCGATATCGAAGACCGTGTTCTTACCACCGACACCCAATTCGGTGACCGTCGCGCTCGGGGTGAGCTCGTAGTCCTCATCGTTGCCGTACCAATTGGCAACACCCGTCGTGGCGGTGTTGGTGACGGGAATGTCCACACCATCAACACCGATCAACGTGGTACCACCGTCGTTGGTCTTCGGCGGCACGAAGTCGACCATGAAGCCCTTGAGCGCGGTGTTCGTGCCTGGCGCGAAGTCCGGAAGGATGTCGACACCAGCCGCATCACGCACGCTCGTGATCGTCAGGGTCTGACCTTGCGGCACGGTGAGTCCGACGAACACATCCTCGACCACACTCGTGTGCGTGCCTGCGACGGTTCCGTTCTTTGCGAGGCTTGCCGTATACTGGAACGGCGCGGAAGTGTCCCGCTTCTGTGCACCATGTCCAGAGCCGAGGTCGAGGTCCACGCTGGTCGCGTTAGCCGACCCCGCGATACCCTTAGCCGTCACGGCGATGTCCGCGATCGTGACCGCCTGGCTGTAAATGATGGCGATGGCCTCGAAGATGATGTCCTCGGCGCCCCACCAGCGCACGCCCTTGGCCACAACGCCCTTACCGCCGGACAGGTGCCGGACCGTCAGAACGTCGAGGTTGGCGAACGTGAGCGGCGTACCGAGCGTGGCCGTGGCCACCTTACCGCTGGAGGTTGTGAGTTGGACACTCACCGTGTACAGACCATTCGGGTACGTGACCAGGAACGTGGCCGGATCGAAGGCGGCCGTGAACACCGCGAACGTAACCGGGTCTCCCGGCGTCCGGGCAGGGCCCTCGAGCCCAGCAGCGACACCCGTGGTGGAGAACGTCTGGAAGTCGACCTCCACATCGTTCAGAAGCAGCGCCAGGCGCGTGGCTTGTTCGTCGCCGGCATCGTGGTTGACGGTGACGGCGATGGTACCAACGACCGCGGCCGGATTCACGATCCCGCCAGTCCCAACAACGACCATGTTCGAGATGCTGACCGTCGGCTCCTGAGCAATGGCGCCCGCAAAGACCAGCGCAATCGTCTGGCCGACGTCCACGGCAGTGGTCTGAGAGGTCGAGATGACGACCTTCTCACTCAGGCCGCTCACATCGATCACGATCGTGTAGTTGCCCTTGCGGATGCCGGTGAACGTGAACGAACCGTCGGCGCCCGTCTGGTTCGCGAACTCCTCCGTGCCGGTGACCGTGATCGGCACATCGGGCGCGCCCTCTGCACCTTCACCAGTGTCGACGGTCACGAGAACGGCGATCGCTGCCGTGCGGATATACGTACCGGCGAAGTCTGCCGTAGCGGTACCACCGCTCGCGACCGTTACGCTGAACGTGACGGTTGCGAACGTGATGTCCGACGGGTGGCCGGAAATCGTGACCGTGTAGGCCCCGACCGGAACGCCGGTGAACGAATAAGCGCCGGCCGCATCGGTAACCGCGGTGCTAGCCTGCGGACCGGCGATCGCGATGGTCGCGCCAGGTAGTGCTGCGCCCTCGATGAGCGCCGCACCGGAGATGTTACCAATTTGGTCCTCCGGCTGCGTCGGGGGAGGCGGCGCCTCGTCGTCGTCGCAGGCCGCCAAAGGCAGCACCAGCGCGAGGCCGAGCGTGAGAAACTTGAGTCGCTTGAACATCCGACTTTTCTCCTGTTGGGGTTGTGTCGGTTTTACTGCACTAAAACAAGTGTTTTCCAGGTCTTGGGCCGCCCAGTTTTCCACAATATTCGAGGGCGTACCGCACCGCAGGGACAGCAGCAAGCCGCGTGCCATAATGGAACACGGACCTAAGGCGTTTTATGTCAACGAGTTACACTCATTCGGCCATCTCAGAACTCTGCCGGATTTCGCCGAATTCCTCAGATTTCCGAGGTGTTCGATCGCCTTCAGGAGGCCGGGTGCTCCTGGGGCGCCCTGACAACCCATGTTCTCAGCCGATTTTCGGCGTATTTTCGGGCCTCAGGCCCCCATTTCAGCCTGGTTCTCCGCCAAATACGACTCCGCCAGCTCCACGAGGGGGGCCGAGCCGACGTAGAGCGGGGTTCTCTGATGAAGGCCCTCCGGGACGAGATCGAGGATCGATCCGATCCCATTCGAGGCTTTTCCACCGGCTTGTTCACATATCATGGCCATCGGTGCGGCCTCGTAGAGCAACCGTAGCTTTCCGTTGGGGTTTTTCGAGTCGGCAGGATACATGAAAATTCCACCCTTCAGCAGTGTTCGGTGGAAATCCGCTACCAAGGAACCGATGTACCTGGAACTGAAGCTCGGTTCCGAGTCGTCGCCGAGGCCCTTGAAATGCTGCATGAGCCTCTGTTGGCCTACCGACCAGCGCGGATAATAGGCCTCGTTGATGGAATAGAGGCGCGCGCCGGGATCCGGAATGCGGATGTTGCGGTGGCTGAGCAGGAATTCACCTATGGACGGGTCCAAGGTGAACCCGTGTACTCCCGCCCCGCTGGTATAGACCAGCATCGTAGATGAACCGTAGAGCACATATCCGGCCGCGAGCTGCTGGCAGCCGGCCTGAAGGCAGTCTTCCAAGGTGCCGTCCTCGCCGTCCGAGACCTTTCGGTGGATTGCGAAGATCGTGCCGATCGATGCGTTCACGTCGATGTTGGACGAACCGTCCAACGGATCGAACACCAGAACGTACTCCCCCTTCGGGAAAGCTTCCGGGATGGGCAGGATGTCTTCGGATTCCTCGGACACCATGCAACACAAATGGCCGGAATGGTCCATCGCGTTGTAGATGACGTCCTGCGCGTAGAGGTCGAGCTTCTGCACCGACTCGCCCTGGATGTTGGTGTCCCCCGTAGCGCCCAGGACATCTACCAGCCCGGCCTTGTTGACCTCTCGGGAGATGATCTTGGCCGCGAGGGTAATGCTGTGAAGGATATTGCTGAACGCCCCCGTGGCTTCGGGATGGCTTCGCTCTGCCTCGATGATGTGCCGTTCGAGCGTAACGACGTGGCTTTCGGTCATGGCTTCTCGGGGCGCACCGGGCTCACGTCCGGCGAAATCGGATGGCTACCGCGAATGCGAAGGATATAATCGGGGCGCCTGACGCGGTCAACGCCGCTCCGTCGTAATACGGTAGCTGCCGTCCTTCCGTCCTCGCAGCGAGATGGTGCCATGCTGGTCGGTGCGGAGGATCCAGGCGCCGGCCCGCTCGAGACGGTCCGTCACCTCCCGGGCGGGGTGTCGGTAGCGGTTACGGGCGCCTACCGAGATGACGGCCACAGCTGGGCGCCACACCTCCAACGCGTCCGCGGACGTGGAGGTCGCCGAGCCGTGATGGCCGACCTTGAGGAGCTGTACGGGCTCAGAGGCCGCGCCGGACACGATGCTACGCTCCACCGAGGCCGGCGCGTCACCCGTAAGGATCGCCCGGAAGGCGCCATAGCGGATTTCGAGGACGACGGACCAGTCGTTCGCGTCGATCTGGACGCCGGAGGTGATACCCGCCTCGCCGGCGGTCCACCCTGCGCCGTCCCCCGCCGCCCCCGGTGCCGCGGCCGGAGCCAGGATCGTCACAGAGACGCCATCAAAATCGAAGCTGGTTCCCGCGCGAGCGCCCAGCCAGAGAGCGCCCACGGACGCCGCCGCCGACAGGAGGGCCTGGTATTCCGCCTTGGCCACGGCGGCTGCGGGATCGAGTACCACACCAACATCCAGGTTCTGAAGTACGGCGGCTGCCCCACCGATGTGGTCCAGGTCGGGATGGGTGAGGATCAGGGCCTCGAGACGCCGTGCGCCGTGACGCCGCAAGAATGGCACGACAATCCGACGCCCGGCGTCGAATGAAGGGCTGCGGGGGCCGGCGTCCACGAGCATCCAGCGTCCCTTCGGCGAGCGGATCGCGATGGCGTCCCCCTGGCCCACGTCCAGAAAGAACAACTCGACCGAGCCGCGCCCGGCCCAGGAATCGACGACCGGGGAGGCGATCCCCCCTCCCAACAATCCCATCACTACCACGGCGAGCCGTGTTCCCCGGCCCACGCCGGGATGCCTGCGCACGGACCACAGCGCGACGAGAGCGCCGAGCACGCCGCCGACCACCCACATCCGCGGCAGCCAAACCGAAGCGAACGGCAACCCGGCCCAAGCCGTCACGACGAACTCGAGCGCTCGTAAGACGATGTCCACACCCCCCGCGAGGAAGCCTGCGAGCCCCGGCCACACGGACGCGCTGAGCAGCACGGCGAGGAGTCCGGGAATCGCCAGGGCGACCAGGGGAGCGGCCATGAGGGTGGCCGGGATCCCGACCACCGACACACGGTCGAAGTGCCAGGCCACGAGCGGCAAGGTCGCCAAGGTCGCGGAAACGCCGGCGGCGATGCCGGACCGTACGCCCGAGGGCATCCTGCCGGTCCATCCCCGTGCCAGGAGCGTCGAAATGGGCTTCATGCCGTAGAGCAGGCCGGCGGCGCCCGCGAAGGACAGTTGCAGGCCGGCGCGCCCGAGCGCGGCGGGATCCACCAGCAGGAGGAGCAGGAACGCCGTGGCCAAGGCTCCCGCTGGCAGCACCGGTCTACCCAGAACGCGCCCCACGGCGAAGAGGCTGAGGATCAGGGCGGCGCGGCTCGCGGCATCGGGCGCCCCGATGAACGCCACGTACGCCCAGGCTCCAAGGGCGGCAGCCAGGGTGGCCCGCCGCGGTCCAGGCGTCGATGCCACCCTCCAGGACGCGCCCGCCGTCGACGCGACGTTCATCGAGTACCCGACCTACGACTCGAGCGCGCAGAAGGCGT
>JADFRS010000024.1:0-18713 GCA_022561145.1 Gemmatimonadota bacterium | reverse complement strand
CGCCAGTCGCGCCAGTCCGAGCATGAGACCCGCGAGCACGCCGACGTGGAAGCCCGAGATGGCGAGCAGGTGAGCCGTACCGGAGCGTGCGAAGATCTCTCGGCGCTCGGGGGACAGGCTCTCCTTTCTCGCGAGAATGAGCGCCTCGGCGAGCGGGGCCGTCTCCGGGAACAATTCGTGGAGCGTGGCCTGCAAGGAGCCCCGAGACCGCACCAGCCTGGCCCGCATCCGCTGCCGGATCGAGCCGCCCGGGGGATCCGTGGCGGCCACGAGAGAGTCCAGGATCAGAATGCCCGCGAGGTCCGGCCGTCCCTTCCGTGGGCGGGGCGTCTTCAGCCAGCGCCCGTGCACCCGTACCGTTACCCCCACGGCGGGTGCCTCGGCCTCTCGCCCTAGCCTGGCCCGCACGACCGCCGCGCAGCCGCGCGGGAAGCCCGAAATGACTCGGAAAGGCGCGGCGCCCAGCCCGGGCCTGGCGGTGAACGTTCCCACGAGCGTGCCCGAGAATCCGTCGGGCAGTGACCATCGGCAGTCGAGGGTGCTGCGAAGGGTGGTCGCCCAGCCGGCCGATGCCCCGGCGGCGACCGCGAGGATCAAGGAAGTGGAAAGGACCGGGCGCCGAAATAGCTGAACGAGAAGCAGGAGGGTCGTGAGCGAGAGGGCCGCAGCGCGGGGGTAGCCGGCATGCGGCAGGAGGGCGACGCCCAATGCGTAGCCGGCGGCCAAGCCGGCTACGGGCGGCGCCCGGGCGATCACGTCATGACGACGCCGGTGAGACGATCAGTTACTCGTCCTCCTCATCGGGCAGAGGTTGAAAGAGGTCCTGCTGGTCTCGGTCGATGCGTGCACGCTCCTCGCGATCCTCCTCCTCGAGCCGGCGGCGCAGGATTCCGCGGACCTTGAGGTCGGAGTTGATGCCGGCCACCAGCATCACGACCATGCCGGTGAACAGGCCGCCGAACGCCACCGCGGTAACCGGCACGCGGTACAGCACGAAGAGGCCCAAGTTGACGGTGACGCGTTGTGCGGCATTCGTGGACGCGAACGCAGCCGACAGGATGAGGACCAACAAGACGGCGAACGGTCCGAGAAGCCGTATCACGCCGACTCGACCAACGCACCATCGCCGACCAGTTCGCCAACGAACGTGGCCGATGTGGTGGCGACCAGCCGCACCGTCTGGTACGTACCGATCAGCGCCGGATCGGCCGGGAACGCCACGGCCTTGTTGCCCTCGGTACGCCCGAGAAGCTGGCCATCCGTCCGGGCCTCCTTCTCCACCAACACCTCCACCACCCGCCCCACTTCGGAGGCGGTGATCTCCGCCTGGATCTCCCGGGACACCTCTATCAGGCGTTCCAGGCGGGCCTGGGCCTCGTCCGGGGCGATGAAGTCCTCCGCCGGCATTCTCGTGGCCGGCGTACCCTCCCTGGGCGAGTATTTGTATGTGAACGCATCATCGAACCGCACCGTCCGCATCAGATCCAGCGTGTCCTCGAACTCCTCCGGGGTCTCACCCGGGAACGCGACGATGATGTCGGTCGACACCGCGATATCGGGAATCGCCGCACGCACCATCTCGACCTTCTCGAGGTAGCTCTCAACGGTATAGCGCCTGAGCATGCGCTTCAGCACCCGGCTGTTGCCCGACTGCGCGGGAAGATGGAGGTGGTCACACACGGCCGGCTCGGACCTCATCACCTCGACCAGCTCCGGCGTGACGTCATTGGGGTGCGGCGACTGGAAGCGCACACGGCGTATGCCGGGCGTGCGAGCCACGGCCCGGAGCAGCCGCGGAAAGTCCCAGTCCCCGGCTGTATACGAATTGACGGTCTGCCCGAGGAGCGTCACCTGCGTGACTCCGGAGGCCGCGATGTCGACGACCTCTTGCAGGATCACGACTGGATCCCGGTTCTTCTCGGGACCCCTCACGTATGGGACGATGCAGAACGTGCAGCGGTGATTACAACCACGCTGTATCGGCAGCCACGCCGAGATGTCGGATGTACGGCGTTGCTCCAGACCCTCGTAGTTCTCTCCGAGGTCCAAGTCGAGCACGGCCAGCTGCGGACCCCTGCGCTTGGCCGAGGACGTCCAGGACCTCCGGCCCTCGAGAGCGGCGAGGCGCTCGGGAAGCGAGCGGTACCCGTCGGGTCCCATGACCAGGTCGACGTCCGGCGCCTGCTCGAGCAGGGTCTTGCCCATGCGCTGCGCCATGCAGCCGGTGACCCCGATCACCAGGTCCGGACGCTCACGCTTGAGTCCCGTGAGCTGGGACACCCGCCCGAGCACGCGCTGCTCGGCGCGCTCACGAATCGCGCACGTATTCACCAGCACGACATCGGCCTCCTCCGGCGTGTCTACGATTTCGTAGCCGTCCGCCGCGAGGATGCCTTCCATCAACTCGCCGTCACTGATGTTCATCTGACACCCGTACGTCTCGACGTACGCGCGCTTCCGAGAGAATCCGTCCATGCCCTAATTCAAATCCTGAGTGCGGGACAAATCAATAGATCTTTCTTCCTGCCGCTTTCACAGTGCCACGTTGTCGATGAGGCGTGTCTTGCCCAACCGAGCCGCTGCAAGCACACGCCCGGGCCCCTGCCCCGTTGCGTAGGGGCCCAAGGTCACCCCGTCCCGGACCGCGACGTAGTCCACCCCTTCGAAGCCGGCTGAAAGGAGCGCCGATTCGGCCCAACGCTCCCGCTCCTCGGGTTCAGCCCCGGCCCGTACGGCTTCGGCTACCGCCGACAGGGTCGCGAACAGTGCCGGAGCAATCTCGCGCTCTGCGACAGACAGGTACAGGTTTCGGGACGACAAGGCCAAGCCGTCAGGCTCTCGAACCGTCGGGACGCCAACGATTTCGACGGGCACATCGAGGTCCAGCACCATGCGCTGAACGACCCTGAGCTGTTGGAAATCCTTCTCACCGAACAAGGCTGCATCCGGCAACACCTGCAGGAGAAGTTTGGCCACCACGGTGGCGACCCCGCTGAAGAAGTCTGGACGAAACGCTCCCTCCAAGATGGACCCCAGGCCGGCGACCTCCACCCGGGTCGAGTAGCCCTCCGGGTACATGACAGACTCCGGGGGCGCGAACAGGAGGTCGACGCCCTCCGCCTCCAGGCGCCCGGAGTCCCCTTCCTCGTCCCGGGGGTACGAGCCGAAGTCTTCCCCCGGTCCGAACTGCTTCGGGTTCACGAACAACGTGGCCACCGTATGGTCGAGGCGGTCGCAGGCGGCGCGCACCAATGCGAGGTGGCCGTCGTGGATCCCACCCATCGTCGGTACCAGTCCCACGGTCTCGCCCGCGCCGCGCCAAGCCCTCACCCGCGTACGCAGGTCCGCTACCGTTCTGACGATGTCCATCAGGATCGTGTACCGCCGTCGATGTGGTAGACATGTTCGTCCGTGGGAAAGCGCCGGGCTCGGACGTCTTCGGCGTACGCCCGCACGGCCTCGGTGGTCGCTTCTCCCAGCTCGGCGTATCGCTTGACGAACTTGGGAGTGAAGTCATTGAACAGCCCGAGCATGTCGTCGGTCACCAGGATCTGTCCGTCGCACGCGGGAGAGGCCCCGATGCCCACCGTGGGAACGGCTACTCTCTCGGTGACCTCCCGAGCCACAGGCTCTACCGTGCCCTCGACGACCATTGCAAACACACCCGCAGCCGCGATCGCCTCCGCATCCGCCAGGACGCTCCTGGCGCCTTCGTCATCCTTGCCTTGAATCCGGAAACCGCCCCGGCGCTCGACTTTCTGCGGCAGCAGGCCGATGTGTCCGAACACGGGGATCCCGGCGGCCACGATCGCGGCCACCGTCTCGGCAAGGTCGACCCCACCCTCCAACTTCACGCCCTGGCAGCCGCTTTCATCGACGATGCGACGCGCCGACTCCACCCCTTGGTCGGGAGACTCCTCATAGGTGCCGAATGGCATGTCGACGATGACGCAGGCCCGGCGGGAACCCCTCATCACGGCCTGTCCGTGGGCGACCATGGTGTCGAGGGTGACGCCGCGGGTGGTTTCCAGGCCGTAGAGCACCATGGCCATCGAGTCGCCAACCAGGAGCAAATCACAGTGCGGGTCCAAGAGCCGTGCAGTGGGCGTGGTGTAAGCGGTCAGGCAGACCAGCGGCACGCCGCCCTTCCGTGCTCGAATCTCTTCGACCCCGATTCGCTGATCTGTCATCGACGCATCGCACGTCTGGTAAGGCGTGCGTGGAGCTCATCACCAATCCCCTCGAGTATCGCCGGGTGCAGGGCGCCTGGAGATGCCTGCCCTGTGCCCACTACGCGAACCCGTAGGTAATCCTCGGTGAGCGCGGTGCCGGCGCCGCCCTCGAGCACGATGACGGCTCTCTCGCCCACGCGGCTCTCTCGGTACGCCCGCCCTTTCCTCTGAGCGAGCTCGCGCAACTCCCGGCTCCGCTCGGCCGCGACACGCTGCGGCACCGGATCGGGCATGGTCGCCGCAGTGGTTCCGTCACGTGGCGAGAATGGGAAAACATGAAGATAGGTGAACGGAAGCTCCTCGATGAGTGCGCGTGTCTGCGCGTGGTCCTCGTCCGTTTCACCCGGAAAGCCCGTGATGATGTCGGCCCCTAGGCCGAGCGGTGTGACGCGGGCCGCGATCTCGAGTGCCCTTGCGCGATACGCTTCACGGGTGTGCCATCTGCTCATCTTCCGCAGCACGGAGTCCGAGCCGCTCTGGAGGGGCATGTGCAGGTGGGGTGCGACCCTTTGGTCGGACGTGGCCAGGAGCTCGAGGAGCGGGTCGTCGATCTCGCTCGCCTCGATGCTGCCGAGCCTGAAGCGCACGTCGGGCACCTCGTCCAAGAGCAGCGCCAGCAGCCCGCCCAGGGTCGCGCGTGCATCGAGATCTCGGCCGTAATGTCCGATATGAATCCCGGTGAGCACGAGCTCAGGATGGTTCACCGCCAATGCCCGCGCCTCGGCGATGATCTGGTCGGGCTCCCGAGACCGGCTCACCCCCCGGGCCAAGCGCGTCGCGCAGAACGAACACTTGCGGTCGCATCCGTCCTGAATCTTGACCCAACCCCGTGTGGCGCCTACCCGCCGCCTGAGTATCTCGCCACCCACCGGCTCCATGTCCAACCTATCGAGAGGCCGCCGAACACCAAGCTGAACGAGGTTGGGAAGCACGTGATCCACGGCCTGGGCAACCGCCACCGGGTCGTGACCCGGCACCACAGCCTCCACCCCATCCATCGCGTGATAGTCGGCGGTACGCAACGCTGCCGAGCAGCCTGCGACCACGATACGCGCGTCCGGGCTCTCCCGGCGGAGCCTCCGCACGAAACGGCGGGCGTCGGCATCGGCGTGATTCGTCACCGTGCACGTGTTGACCACGCAGACATCCGCCTGGGTGTAGTCGGTGGCGGTGACGGCGCCGCGGGCTTCCAGCTCCTGGCGCATGCGCTCAGTGTCGTACTGGTTGGCCTTGCATCCGAAGGTGTGATAGTGAACCCGCATGGCGGCCTGCTGATGAAGTACGGTGGCTAACCACCGGCCAGGCTGAAAGTCACGGTGAGCCGTCGGAAGTCCTCGGAAAGCGCGCCCGCATCGCGGTTGCCGAACTCCAGCGCGAAGTCGAACCCAGCCAACGGGATCGTCCCCACCTGCGCCAGCGTGAACGACCACCCGACCGAGAACACGGTCTCGACCGGATCCTCGTCATCGAGCTGGAACGGCAAACCGGTCTTCCTATAACCCAGCCGGAGTGGAAGGGGCCCCGCCCAGAATTGTGCGAATTCCCACTCGATGCCGACACCCACACTCGTCGCTTTTCCCGTGGTGTTCACACCCTCGAAGCCCTCACCCGTACTCGACCAATCGGCCGTCGAATAGCCGGCGTGAATGCTGAGCCCCGGACTCAGCAGCGCGCTCGCGCCGACCCTCACCTCGAGCGGCATATCGAACTTCCGGGCCACGCCGTCCGTCATGCCGACTGGCTCGGCTTTGAGATCACCAGACCAAGCGACGGTGGCAGCGACCCTCACGATGTCCAAGGGGTCCCACACGCCGCTGACCGTCGCCAAAGGGCCGCTGAATTGCCATCGGCCCTGCTCGGTGAAATCTGTGATCGGGTTGGCCACCGCCAACGTGTCGAAGGTTCGTGTGAACGTGCGGGTCACCTGACCCGTGTACGTCCCGACAGAGATGCCGACGCCGAAACCAGCAGTCAACCGCTGCACCCAACCCACTCGTAACGCCGACACGCCACCGTCCGACACGAAGCGATCCTCGGCGCCGACATTCTGACCACCGATCACCGCTTCGCTGTTCTGGGTTACAGCCCAGCGCTGATCGAAGACTCCGCCGAACGTGAGCATGACGATGCTGTTGATGCCCAAGGGGTAAGAAAGGCCGACCACCGGAAACCGAGTCGCCTGCAAGTCGCCCCGGCTGTCGCCGATGCTGTAGGCCCCCCAGACCGGCTGCATGCTGAAGGTTATCGTTGGCACCACCAGGTCGATGGCCGCACCGGGCTCTCCGGGCAGAAGCATCGCGTCGAACATGCCGGGCCCGACGCCGCCGACACCCCGCACTCGAGCGTTGAGAGGCTCGATCGGAGCACCGAGGCCACCTGCGTTAAACAACGTTTGAGCAAGCGCCCCCGCGGGGAGTGTGCACAGGGCGAGCGCAACCAGGGTGTACCGGCGGAGCCTCATGGAATCTGCACGCTTTCGGAGATAGTCAGGATCAGCCGCAGGATGGGGGCTCCGGGACCCCCGGGGCCCTCGAACGACGCGAACCCGACCAAGAGCGGCTCGAAGGTGGTCATGATCGAGATCGTGGTGGGCGCCGGTTCATCAAAGCGCGTGACCCCCCGCATCAAGTCCTGTATGAAGAAGGTCATTGGGAACGACACGGTCGTTCCGGTCTCGGTGTCGAAGAGCTCGGGTGCGACGGCCTGACCCAGGGCACCTACCATGCTTTCGCCCAAGGGCGACTTGGGCAGTAACTCCGGGACCAGCACCGATCTGATGTCGACGAGCACGGTGCTCAACGGCACGAACGCCGGCTCGTCGAAGCTGGTCGTCAGCACCAACTCGGCTTGGTTGATCCGCTCCGCAGTTATCGCCAAGGGGCAGCCCACGAGGGCGCACAGCGCGGGGGGGCCTGTGAGCGTCTCCGGAACCGCGAACGTCATTATGGTTCGCCAGGCCGGCGTACCTCCGACACGAAGCCCCGGGGGATCGGGATCGGGGGACGGCTGAAAAATGAAGGTTCGTTCCGAAGCCCCTCCCGTGAGGCTGACGATCGTATCGAGGTTGATGCTCGGCCTGACATCGATGTTCAGCGAGACCGACCTGAATTCGAGACGTGCCCCGGTGTCCGCCACGTCGATCATGACGCCGCGCGCGAGGTTGGTCGAGTCAGTCCACGCCGCAACGGTCGCGGAATCGACCGCTATCACCACCGTGTCACTCACCGACCGGTCAAAAAGCGCGGATCCGAGAGGCGTGGACAACCCTGCTCCGGGAATGGGCCAGGGCGTGCTAACCCCAAATGAATCGACTGCCAGGTCCCAGGTGGCGGTCTCTCGGTCCCAGGGCGTGTTTGTCGCCGCGGCGGTAAGCGTCACGGGGAGGTCGGGGGCCGCGTCGGTGCTGTCGAAAACGATCACGATCTGTCCGCCCAGGGCCGTGAAGGTCGAGTCCAGCCGGGTCACGCCGAGGGAGTCCTCGACCGAGATGCTGCGCTGGAAATTCCCAAATCGAACGAGGGTCCGTGCATCCAGCGTGCCTCGGTAGCCCCGAGCCACGAGGCCCCTCCCCAGATCGGCGGGGGAACCGAACCCGCCGATGACATCGAAGTCGGTGACAAACTCCTCGAAATCGAGCAAGACCTCCACGGTGATCGGATTGATGGGGATCAGGCCCGTATCCGTCGCAGTCGGCACCAAATCCTGGCATCCCGCAAACAGGACAAGTCCCGCGCCGGCGCCGGCCAGAGCCGCGTTGGTGGCTTTTCTCACGATCTCGTCCTCAAGACTTCGACTCCTCTTGTGCTTCTTCGCCATGCGCGAGCTGGAACGCCTCCGGAAGAAGGCGGTCCAGCGTCCACTCCCGCACCGTGCCGCCGGTCTCTGAAACGATGGGAAGTCTCGGCGCGAACTCTGCGAGTACCTGGCGGCACGCCCCGCAGGGCGCTACGGGTGAAGCCGCGTCGGAACTCAGGGCGATGCGCCGGAAGGACACCCGTCCCGCGGAGACCGCCGCGGTCACCGCCGCCGTCTCGGCACATATCGTGAGACCGTACGAGGCGTTCTCAACGTTACAGCCCGAGTAGACGGTCCCGTCGTCGGCCTCTAGAGCCGCGCCCACACGGAAGCCCGAATAGGGAGCATGCGCACGCTCCTTCACAGATATCGCCGCGTTCAGCAACTCATCACGATCCGTCATCGTCAATCCAAATCCGTGGGAGCCTCGATGTGAGTCCGGTGAGGATCTCGTATCCAATGGTCCCCGCCTGGCCCGCCACTTCGTCCAGCAGGATCGTCGCATCGCCGTCGCGGCCAATCAGCGTCGCCACATCGCCAACATTCACATTCTCGATCCCGGTGATGTCTACCACGGTGGTGTCCATAGAGATCCGCCCGATGATCGGCACTCGTACGCCGCCGAGCAGCGCATGCCCGCAGTTTCCCAACGAGCGTGGAAGGCCATCGCCATAGCCCATGCCCAGGGTGGCCCATCGTTCCTCACGCCCCGCCGTATACGTGGTGCCGTAACCTACCGTGGTGCCGGGGTTCGCGTCGCGCACGAAGGTGACGCGTGCCCTCACCGACGCAACGGGCTCGGGGTCCGGCAGACCGGCACCTGCCCGACCGCCGTAAAGAAATATTCCCGGCCTCACCGCGTCGGCCGCAAACTCGGGACCACGGAGCGCGCCCCCACTGTTGCACACATGCACCATGCAACTCGTGGGTATCGCTGAGACCTTGGACAACGCCGCGGCAAGCCGCTCCCACTGTTCGCGGGTGGAGGCGTCGTCCGAATCCGCGGAATGGAAATGCGTGAAACATCCTTGCCAGTTGAGCCTCGGCCCCGCCCTGGCCACCACCCCTTCGCCCCAGGCTGAAGCATCTTGCCAGGCGAAGCCCGCCCGGCCCATTCCGGTATCGATCTCTACGTGGAAGTCCACGTCGCGCTCTGCCGCCTCCGCGGCGCGGTTGAGCCGTTCGACGGCTTCGAGGTCCGAAAGGGACAGCGTGAGGCCCGCCGCGACCGCGTCGCCGTACCGCTCAGGAATCGCCGGAGTGAGCACGAGCACGGGGCGTTGGACACCGTGGTCTCGGAGCCTGAGACCCTCCGCTATGGTGGCGACGCCATAGGCCCAGGGAGTGAGCGGATCGACGCAGTCCACGACATCCTCCATGCCCAAGCCGTACCCGTCGGCCTTGACCATGGGTATGACGGGCACCTCGGTACCGGCGGCCTGACGAATCCGCTCGAGGTTGCGCCTTATGGCACCACCTCGTACCTCGACCCACGCTCGGAGTCCCTCGCTCGTTGACATAGACGATGAAGAAAGCGAAAAGCATGCCGAACGACCAGATCCCAACTCATGTGGACTTCGGAGAAGGCACACTGGACCGGGCTCTCGAACTCATCCGTTTCTTGCGCGCCAACTGCCCGTGGGACGAAGCACAAACGCCCGACACGCTGATCCCGCATCTGCTCGAGGAGACACACGAGTGCGTCGACGCCATCCGCGCCGAATCATGGCCCGATCTAGAGGCCGAGCTGGGAGATCTCCTGCTGAATCTGGCATTTCAGATCGTGCTCGGCGAAGAAAAGAACCGCTTCACGGCCGAGTCGGTCACTGCGCGGCTGGAAGACAAGATGCGGCGGCGGCACCCCCACCTCTTCGGGCTCGGCGATCGGGAGGACTGGGAGGCCCTGAAGGCGCGTGAACGGGATCCAGGCGAGTCCATACTCTCGGGGCTCGCGACCGGGCTGGATCCTCTGCTGCTCGCGCACAGGATTCAGGACCGCGTCGCCGGCGTGGGCTTCGACTGGGCGGAGCCGATGGGAGCCTGGGAAAAGGTGAGTGAAGAACTTGGAGAAGTACGCACTGCCATGGCGTCCGAGAGCCGTGCCGCGATCGAAGAGGAACTGGGCGATCTGCTCTTCGCCGTGGTGAACCTGGTCAGGCTTTGCGGCGTGCACTCGGCACCCGCGTTGCACTCCGCCAACAAGAAATTCAGGCGACGGTTCGAACGGTTGGAGGAGCTCGCCAAGAGCCGCGGCATAGATATCCCAGGGGCCTCACTCGAGGAGTTGGACACGATCTGGGACGATGTCAAACGAGCCGATGGCACCGCGGAGGATCAGTAGCCCGCCTGCTTGTCCACCAGATTTCTCAGGGTCCTGCCGCTCAGGAACCGATCGAGGTTGTCCACGATCAGATCCACCTCACGGCGCCAGAAACCCCGGGTGACGGGCGAAACGTGCGGAGTGATGACGACATTGGGGAGATTCCAGAGGTCGTGATCCTCCGGGAGTGGCTCTACCGAGAACACATCCAACCCGGCCCCCCGCAGGCGCCCGGCCTGCAACGATTCCACCAAGGCGGCCTCGTCGATGAGCGCACCCCGTGAGACGTTGATCAATACGGCGTCGCGCTTCATGAGGGCCAACACTTCCCGGCTCACGATGCCGCGTGTGTCTTCAGTGTGGGGAGCCGTCACGATCAGGTAGTCGCTCTCAGACGCCAGCCTCGCCAGCCCTTCGGCGCCGTAGACCACCTCGACTCCGTCCACGGTCGATCCACTGTCCCGACCTGCCGCATCGACGCGACGGCGCTTGAGGCCAATCACGCGAGCGCCAAGCGCCCGGACCCTCCAGGCCACTTCTCCACCGACTCCACCCAAACCCAGAATACCGACCGTACTATGAGCCAACTCGCGCACGGGCGCAGCAGCATCGTAGAACGGCGCGTTGTGCCAGATGCGGGAGGCCTTACCCTGCTCGGCAAAGTCGAGTCCGCGCGCGAAGTGGAGCACCATGGCGAGCACGGTCTCCGCCATGGGCGGCCCATGGATGCCGGCCGAGTTCGTGAACAGGACGGCGCTCTCGAGCATCTCGGGCGAAAGAGATTTTCCGACGCCGGCGGATGCGGTATGGACCCACTCGAGCCCCTCACCCTGGTCCAGGAGCTCGGGCGCGATGCCGTAACCTACGTACACACGTGCACCCGGGAGTGCCGCGAGCACCTCCGGGGATACGCGCGTTGAGCCGTCGCCCGTGCCTTCCGTCTCCGCCCCGACGGATATGAACTCCCAGTCGTCGGGAAGCGCGGAGCGGATCTCAGCGACCGCCCAGTCGGGAAGAGCCCACACGGGACGCCGGTCGTTGACGTCGAGGACCAGCTTGGTCATGTCGGGCCTCGTGATCTGGGGTAGCCGCTAGGGATAAAGGCGGTTCATGAGCCGCGGGAAGGGGATCAACTCACGGATGTGGTGCCTTCCAGTGATCCAGGCCACCGTTCGCTCCACGCCGAGTCCGAAGCCGGAATGCGTAAACGTCCCGTAGCGGCGGAGGTCGAGGTACCAACGGTATGCCTCCTCCGGCAGCCCCTCTTCGAGGATGCGCGCTAGCAGCTTGTCCCCATCGTCCTCGCGCTGGCTCCCACCGATGATCTCACCATAGCCTTCCGGTGCCAGCAGGTCGTTGCACAGGGCGGTACGCGGATCCTCGGGATTCTCCTTCATGTAGAAGGCTTTGGCTCCCTTCGGGTAGTCGTGCACGAACAAGGGCAGATCGTGGTCTTCCATCAGCACATCCTCGTCCGGCGCCGCTAGGTCGCGGCCCCACTCGATCTCACTGCCCTTGGCCTGCAGGAGGGCCACCGCGTCGGTGTAGCTGAGACGGGGGAACGGCGGCCGGACCATCTCCAGCTTCGTGGTGTCCCGCTCGAGCACCTTCAGCTCCTCGGAACATCGCGTCAGGGCCCGCTCGACGATGTACGTGATGAAATCCTCCTGGAGCCGCATGTTCTCTGCCGAGTCCGCGAACGCGACCTCCGGCTCAACCATCCAAAACTCCGTCAGGTGCCTGCGTGTCTTGGATTTCTCGGCGCGGAAAGTCGGACCGAAGCAATACACCCGGCGGAAGGCCGGACAGGCCGCCTCGACATAGAGTTGGCCGGTCTGCGCGAGAAACGCCGGCACACCGAAATAATCCGTCTCGAAGAGTGAACCGGCGTGCTCTCCGATCGCCCCAGTGAGAATCGGCGTGTCGATGCGGACGAAATCCCTCTCGTAGAAAAAATCATGGACCGACTGCTCCACCTCGGCACGGACACGTAGGCCCGCACGCTGGAGCGAGGAACGGAGCCATAAGTGCCGGTGGTCGAGCAAGAAGTCGACACCATGCTCCTTTGGCTGGATGGGATATTCCTCGGCTGCGCCGATCACTTCGAAGGCGGTCACTCCGATCTCGAAGCCGCCGGGCGCCCGTGGCTCCTCCTTCACCAGGCCCGTGAGCGCTACCGTGCTCTCTCGTGTCACTCCCTCCAGGATGCTCCATACCTCCCCTGGAAGCTCGCTCTTCACGAACACCCCCTGCACTAAACCCGTGCCGTCACGCACGACGACGAAACCCACTTTTCCGTGCCGTCGGGTGGTGTCGACCCAACCCAGAATTCGAACCTCGTCGTCTACGTGTTCGGAGAGTTTTCGCACCTCCGTCAGCGCGATATCGGTCATCGGTCCCTTACGATCTTCATCCTTGGAATTCCCCCGACTGGAAGCCTTTACTCTATCCAGATCACCCGACGCTGAACAGCTTGAGCTTCTCGCCATAGCGTCCGTCGAGGAGACGCCGGATATCGGAGTGCGCGGGTGCGCTCAGGTCCGGGTCGCCGCTCACGAGATCCCGCGCTCGCCGCTGGGCCGCCACCAGTAGATCCTCATCACGCGAGAGGTCCGCAAATCGGAGGATGAGGTCACGGCCGTGCTGCTGCGCTCCGAACAGGTCCCCCTGTCCGCGAATGACGAGGTCCGCCTGGGCGATGGCGAAGCCATCCGACGTGTCCCGGAAGATCTTCAGCCGCTCCCCAGCGTCGCCCTTCGCGGGCGAGATGATGATGCAGTAACTGTCCGCCACACCACGGCCCACCCGTCCGCGCAACTGGTGAAGCTGCGAGAGTCCGAACCGTTCGGGATGCTCGATGAGCATGACGGTGGCGTTGGCCACGTCGATCCCGACCTCGATGACGGTAGTGGCCACGAGAATATCCACGCCGCCGCCGAGGAAGTCCCGCATGATCTCATCCTTCTCGTCGCTATCGAGCTGCCCGTGGATGAGCCCGACACGCCGGGTGGGAAATACCTCTTCCGCCAACCTCCGGTGCTCTTCGGTAGCCGCAAGCAACTCCAGCTTTTCCGACTCTTCCACCAACGGATAGACCACGTAAGCCTGCCGACCCTCCTCGATCTGGCGGTCGATAAACGCGTAGATCTCGTCCCTCTTGGAGGGATACTCCAGACGCGTGTGCACCGGCGTGCGGCCCGGCGGAAGCTCGTCCAAGACACTCAGGTCGAGATCGCCATATGCGGCGAGCGCCAGCGACCGGGGAATGGGTGTGGCCGACATGATGAGCGTATCGGGGGCCGTCTCTTCCTCGCTTAGAGCCATGCGCTGACGCACTCCGAACCTTTGCTGCTCGTCGACCACCACCAGCCCCAGCGCGTCGAACTCCACACCCTCTTGGATGAGGGCGTGTGTGCCGATCACGATGCGGGCGGCACCGGATTTGATGGCGGCCAGAGCCGCCCTGCGCTCCTTGGTTAGGAGGCTACCCGTGAGCAACACAGTTTCGACGTCGAGGGGCTTCACCAGCTCCGAGAGGCGTCGCCAGTGCTGCTCGGCGAGGAGCTCGGTGGGCACCATGAGGGCGGCCTGATAGCCACCTTCCGCCGCCAGCAGCATGGAGAAGAGCGCGACAATCGTCTTTCCCGAGCCGACATCCCCTTGCAGGAGCCGGTTCATTCTCCGGGACGACGTCATGTCGTCATAGATCTCACGGAGCACCCGCGTCTGGGCATCGGTCAGAGAGAACGGCAGTGCCTCGTGGAGCGGCCGGATCAACTCGTTGGTGCGCTCGAATTTGATGCTGGGCCGTGCCACGGTCTCGCGATACCGTGCCATGGCCTGCACGAGCTGGAGAAAGAACAGTTCGTCGTAGGCCAGCCGGCGTCGACCCGGCTCGACGTCCGCCAGCGATCTGGGCCGGTGGAGCGCGCCCATCGCCTCCTCCAGGCCCAGGACCCCGAGCGAGCGCCGCTCCTCACCGTCTAGGTGGTCCTCCCGGCCCGCGTATCCGAGCAAGGCGTCCAGATTCTTTTCGAAAAGGCCTCGAAGCACCCACTGCGGCAGGTCCTCGCTCGCCGGGTAACTCACGAAAATCGTCCCGACGCCGGGATCATGGTCGCCCTCGGTACCGGCGCGTGACAGAATCGTCATGTCACGCGGTTGAATCTGCCGGCCGTGGAAGAATTTCACTGGCCCGGTAACGAGCAGGAGATCGTCCTTCCGGAGCTTGCGGTCCAGCCACGGCTGGCCGGGCCACGCGCAGGTGATCATCCCGGTGTCGTCTTGGAGAACGGCTTGAAAGATCCGCAAGCCCGAGCGCGTAGGGATGATGCCCTTGCTGCGTATCCGGCCGACCAGGGTGGCATCCATGCCGACCTCGAGCGCCGAAATCGGCTGCACCGTAGATGCGTCGTCATACCGTCGCGGCACGTAGTACAGGAGATCGCGCGCGGTGGCGATACCCATCCGGCCGAGGCGCTCCGCCCGCACGGGGCCCACGCCCTTGAGGAACTGCACGGGCTTGTCGAGGTTCGGAAACGTCACTCCGAGAAAATCCCCTCAATGAAGTCGTCGGGGTCGAATGGGGCGAGGTCACCCATCTGTTCGCCGGTTCCCACGAGCTTGACCGAAAGGCCAAACTCATGCTGGAGCTCGACCACGATGCCGCCCCTCGCGGAACTGTCGAGCTTGGCCAGGATGATCCCGCTGAGCGCAACCACCTGGCCGAAGGCTCTTGCCTGCGCCACGGCGTTCTGGCCGACAGTCGCATCCAGCACCAGCAAGGTCTCGTGCGGCGCGCCTTCGAGTCGCCTACGTATCACCCGATCTACCTTCTCCAGCTCTCCCATGAGATCGCGCTGCGTATGCAGCCGCCCCGCGGTGTCCACCAACACCAGGTCGATCCCTCGTTTCTCGGCCGCGTCGATGGCGTCGAAAGCCACCGCGGCGGGATCCCCACCCTGTTGGCCAGCCACGAAGTCCGCGCCCACACGTTCAGCCCAGATGGACAATTGTTCGACGGCACCCGCCCGGAACGTATCTGCGCCTACGAGCATCACACGCTTGCCCTCGGCAATCACGGTGTGCGCGAGCTTGGCGATCGAGGTGGTCTTGCCAACCCCGTTGACCCCGACGATCAGATAGACGGTCGGGCCCGACTCGGCTGCCGAAAGGTACGCGTTCCGAGCGGGCGCCAGAATGCACCGAAGCTCCTCCTCGAGCGCCTTGCGTAAACCCCCATCACCGCGCGCCTTTCCGCGGCGTGCCAGAGCTTCCACATGGTCCACCATACGGAGGCTGGCAGCGACGCCGAAGTCGGCCGCGAGCAGCCGCTCCTCCAGCATCTCCAGCGACTCGCTGTCCATCCGGCCCACTGCGACCCGCACGTCGGTCAGGGCGAGATCCACTGCGCGCTTCCAGAAGCCCTTCTTCTTCTCGGTCTTCGACCTGAACAGGCGGCCCATCAGCGCAGCCCTCGCCGGCGCCTCCCGATCCACTCACCGGAGAGCAGGCCAATCAGCAGAACGTACGGGAGCGCATGAGTCCTGAGGGGCCGGCCCGGGATGTCCCGACCGACCGTCTCGTTACCGCCGGTTGAGCCCGAATCAGCGGTGGGCTGATACACGGGCGCAAGGAGTTCGGCGGTGTACGCTTCGACCTCGAAGCGCCCCTCTCCGACCACGTTCGCGGAATCGCTGGATTCGACGCGGTAGTCGTAGGTCCCGGGTGGGAGGACGCCGCTACGCACGTCACCGGCCGGACCCACGGCCAGGACGGTGTCGGTCACGGCCGTACCCTCCGAGCTGACCACGAACCTGAGCGACTGCCCCGCCCAGGGGCCGGCCCGCCATTCCACATCCTCACCACGCCTCACGACCCGCTCAATCGGCGTGACCCCAGGGCCGCTCCCCAGTGGCTCGTTCGCGAGCATCCACCCGACCACTCCCGACCACAACCGTCGGTAGGCCTCACGCGGCGCACCGTCCCGGAATGCCCATCGCCAGAATCCCGAGGCCAGCACGACCGCTTGCCGCCTTCCGCCCATTTCCTGCAGGACCATAGCCGCTGTGGTCGGCCCGCTGCCCTGGAGTTGGAGCTCGAGTGGCACGGTTCCCGGTGCCGCACGACCCAGCGGAAGCACGCCGGTAAGCGGGGGGAGGCCGGTCCAGGGCACGCCTACCAGGTTCGAAGCCAACGCAGAGGGTGGCAGATCGGCCGACGGATACCACTCGCCCGGAAGCGCGGCGCCCACCCCGAGACCCACGAACGGTGCGCCCGCTGGCCCGGCCAGGAACACGATCGAGCGGGTCGAGCCGGCCAGGGCGTCAGAGAGCCATGTCGGCAAGTCGCCTGCCACTCCATGCACGACGAGCACTTCAGCCGTCTCCGCCCAACTCTGAACGTCGTCGTCCTCCACAACGGCGGAGACACCGTCGGCCACACTCAGCGGCACGAAGCGGCCCTCAGACAGCCTCAAGAAGCCTCGACCCGGAAGACCGGTTACCTGCTCCAGCACCGGCATCAAGAAGCGCGGCTCCCAGTCCGGTCGGAGCGAGACGAGCACCAGTCCACCCGCCTCTTTGTCGACTTCGACGAAACGTACGCGAGCGTCGTCGTCCGGAAACACATCTCCGGCCAGGGTGGCTCGGATCTCGTAGCGCACGAGTCCCGATCGTGAAGAGGGTGGCACGGACAACTGGAGGCGAGTGAGCCGACCGGCCGGAGGAGGACCAATGGTACGCGAGACCCTCAGGTCGCCTTCCTCCCGGACCTCTACGAGAATGCTGTCTCCGATCGACGTGCCCATCGAACGGACCGCCACGTCGGCGAACAAACTGTCCCCCGATCCCACCGATGCGGAAAGGTCCGCGACTGGCAACGCCACGTTCCGAGGCGTGTCGCCGACGACGTCGAACCGTACGCTCATCCCCAGCCGGGTCAACGCCCGGCCAACGGCCTCCGGATCGCTAAGGCGTAGGTCGGAGATCACCACGACTTCCCGGCTGCCCGACTCTCGCACCCGCTCCAGCGCCGGGGCCAAACGAGAGGCCGGCTCCAGTACCATGGAGTCTGGGAGGCCGCCCATGACCACCTCGAGCCCGGAGCTGAACACCATTATCCTGTCCCCGGCACTCTCCCTGTCGCGTGCACGGCTGAGCGCCTCCGACCACGAGGTTACGCCACCACGATCCACCGCACTCATGCTCAGAGAGCCATCCAAGAGGGTCCAGCGTCCCGACGCACCGGCTCCGACGCCGGAGCCAAAAGCCGGGAGGTGAGGATTCCAGAGCAGCATCATGATCAAAGCCAGAGACGCCGCACGGGCGGAAGCCAGCAGCCGGCGACCTGCGACGGGTATTTCTCGGCGCTCATAGATCCAAAATGCGAAAACGCCCGCGCAAAGCGCGAGGCCACCGAAGAAAACGGCGCTCACCGAGGCAGCCTCAATCAAAAGGCCCGCACGGGGCGGGCCGGATTCGGACGGTGGTAGGGATCTTCGCCGTCACTCTTGACCACCCCGCGAAGACGCCAAAGACTCTGCGCGCGTCTTCACGGCGAGTTCGATCTCCCACGGTACGGGCATGCGTTCGAGGAGCACGACGCGCTCGGCCAGTCGAGCGTCCCAACGCGTCCTTTGATCGCTGGGCACCGGGTCACCCGCAGGCAACTCTATCGACATCGGATCCTTGGGCTGTCCATGGATATGCATCTCGTAGTGGAGGTGCGGGCCTGTGACCAAGCCCGTTCTTCCCACATACCCTATCACGTCACCCTGTTCGACGCTGCGACCGACAGAAAGGCCGGTCGCGAAACGGCTGAGATGGGCATACCGCGTGGTGAATCCGTTGGCGTGCTGGATCTCGACCATGTTGCCGTAGCTACCGTTCGCCCCCCGCTTCACGATGTGCCCGCTCCCGGTCGCCTGGACTGGGGTTCCGCTCGCCGCCGCGAAATCAACGCCCTGGTGAGCACGCCACCTTTGCAGTACCGGATGAAAGCGGGACCCGGTGAAACCGGAAGATATCCGGTGCCGCAACTCGATGGGGCTGCGCAGGAACGCTCGCCTTACGGAACGTCCTTCGAGATCGTAATACGTGCCGACGCCATCGTCATTAGGATCGAACCACACAGCGTAATACGGACGCGCACGGTTGATGAGCTCGGCGGAGAGAACATGTCCCGTCCTCATAGTGCCGTCCGGGCGTACGCTGCGCTCGAACGCGAAGCGGTAGAAGTCACCGGGACGGATTTGACGCACGAGGTCGATCTGCCACTGGAAGATCTTGTCGAGTTGCAGCAGGAGCTTGCTGCGATCGGCGTAGGGTACCTGGTCGAGATTGCCGCCTGCGACCACGGACGCCCAT
>JADFRS010000181.1 GCA_022561145.1 Gemmatimonadota bacterium | reverse complement strand
GGTGCTTTGCGGCGCATCCGCTCTGTGGGGACTCCGGGCTCTCGGGCGGAACGGGTTGGGGGCCGCCGCGCTCCAGGACTCCGATGAGCCGCCTCCAGCTATGGGGACCATGGTGTTGTGGCTCGCGCTTTCCGCCTGCGCAGTCGTGCTGTTCCTCGCCGTCACCAATCAGATCACGATGGACGTGGCGGTCATTCCGTTCCTGTGGGTACTTCCGCTCGGCCTCTATCTACTGACGTTCGTCATCGCCTTCGAGCACGACGGTTGGTACGTTCGCTCGTGGTTCGTCGCGGCGCTGGTTCCGGCCCTCGTTGGTGCCGTGTGGTTCATGTTCCGTGCACAAGCCGCGCCCATCCTCCAGCAGCTCGTGGCGTACGCGGCCGTGGTGTTCATCGGGTGCATGGTCTGCCACGGCGAACTCAGCCGCCTCAAGCCGCACCCTCGATACCTCACCGCGTTCTACCTGATCGTGGCGCTGGGTGGGGCGCTGGGAGGCGCCTTCGTGGCACTGTTGGCTCCCGTGCTCTTCAACGACCACCTCGAGCTGCATGTCGCGCTGATGGGCGTCGCCACCCTGGCGCTCGTCACGATGTTCATCGACGAGAAATCCACCCTGCATCTCGGTCGGCGTCGGGCGGCTTGGCTCGTCCTGGCGGGGTCGATGGGGGGCCTTGCTCTAGCGCTCAGCTTTCATGCGCGCAGGGCCGGCGAGCTCGCGGTCGTGCGATCCAGGACCTTCTACGGCGTCCTCACCGTGTACCAAGAAGCCGAGGGCACACTCGAGGAGCGTCTCTCCTTGTGGCACGGGAGGATTCCTCACGGCGTCCAGTTCACCAGCCCCGACGGACGCCGGGTCGGGACCGGGTACTACGCGCCCAACAGCGGCGCGGCTCAGGCGTTTCGGCTGCTCGCTCCGGAACGGGACCGCCGGATCGGGATGGTCGGGATGGGAGTCGGCACTCTGGCGACCTACGCGCGGCCGGGGGATTATATTCGGCTCTACGAGATCAACCCGGAGGTCCGAATCTTGGCCGACACGCTCTTCACGTACCTGAGGGATTCGCCGGCTGAGATCGATGTCGTGATGGGCGACGCACGCCTGTCGATGGAGCGGGACGCCCCTCAGGACTTCGACCTGCTGCTCCTGGACGCGTTCAGCGGCGACGCAATCCCGCTCCACCTGCTCACGAAGGAGGCGTTCGAGGCCTACGACCGTCATCTCGCGCCGGGCGGAGTCATCGCCCTCTTGATCTCTACTTGGCACCTCGACTTCGAGCCCGTCGTACGACGACTCGCGGATCACTTCGGGCTTCACGCGATCAAGATCCGCTCTCCGGCCGGACGGCTGCAGAACTGGGGCTCGGAGTGGATGATAATGACGCGGGACCGGGAATGGCTCGAGGCGGCGCCCTTCGCGCACGTGGCCGCTCCGCCCGCACGAACAGGGGAGAGCCAGCGCCTCTGGACCGATGACTACACGAGCCTGTATCAACTCCTGCGGAACTGACGTGAGACCCTCGAGAAATCCCAGATGATCTACGCATTCTCCTTCCTCCTGGGCTTCTGCAGCATGGTATACGAGCTGCTGCTCGGACAGTCCCTGTCAGCGTTCTTGGGCAACACCGTACTCCGATACAGCGTGACCATTGGTCTCTACATGCTCTCGATGGGGATCGGGGCGCTCCTGGCCGAAGGCCGCTGGCTCAAGCACGCGGCCGCCACACTGCTCAAGATCGAGATCCTGCTCACGGTGGCGGGAGGTTTCTCGGTGATCTTCCTCTTGATTCTGAACTCGGTCGGCATCCCGGACTGGCTCTTCTCGGTGTTCGCGCACCTCCTCATTGTCCTGATCGGGGTCCTCACCGGCTTTGAGATTCCTCTGCTCATCGAGCTGCGCGGCCCCGAAGTGGAGGGCTCGGAGCGGGCGGTGCTCGGCGTCGACTACCTCGGCGCCTTTTGCGGCACGGTCGCGTTCGCTTTCGTCTTCTACCCCCTCTTCGGCCTTATCCCCAGCGCGTTTTTCGTCGCGCTCATCAACGCGTTCGTGGGAGTTTGCCTCTACACGCAGCGGTTCAAGGTCCACGAGTCCGGACGGCGAAGCTACACCACCCTCCTGTGGGTGCAGGCAGGCCTCTTTGTGGTTCTCGCGGTCTTGCTCCAGAACGCAAACCGTGTGACCGAGCTGTTCCTGCGCTACTACTTGGGATCGTGAGGCACGTGTGACGACAAGAACGGATTTTGGTCAGCACTACCTGGTGGACTTCCTGAGATGTGACCCCGAGACGCTCCGATTCGTGGGTCCGACCCGCGAGATCTTCCTGCGGGCAGCTCGGGAGTCGAAGGCTACCGTGGTGGGGGAGGACTTTTACCAGTTCGAGCCCGAGGGGGTGAGCGGCGTGCTCCTCATCGCCGAGTCGCATTTCAGCGTGCATACCTGGCCGGAAGACGCGTTCGCGGCCGTCGACATCTTCACGTGTGGCGAGGAGATGGACGCAGACGTGGCGATCGCGGTGCTGACGGCCGCGTTCCGTGCCGAGGAGACAGTCGTGAGGGTGCATACGCGTGGGCGGCTCTACGAAACCGAGTCCGGAGAGGCCGACGTTGGCTGACCGATCCGGCGCGGTGCGCACGGTCCTGGCGATCACCGTCGTGCTGTCTGCGTGTAGCCTGCTCTATGAGTTGCTCATCGCCCAGACGCTGTCGATGTTGGCCGGAAACACGATCGTGTGGTACAGCCTGACCGTGGGCGGCTACCTCGGAGCGATGGGGCTCGGCGCGGTGGCGGTAGGCACGAGGGCCGCCCGGAGCAGCTGGAATACGCTCTTCATCGTCGAGCTCCTTCTGAGCGTCGTGGGCGCGTGCGCCGTCCTCGTAATCCAGCTCGCCCATTCTCTCTACCTGTTCTTCTCCGCGACTCCGAGCGGCGGCAACGTCCTTCTCTTCTTCGGCGTCTCGTTCGCGATGATCCTGCTTGTCGGGGTGCTCAGCGGAATCGAGCTGCCGCTCTTGATTCAGCTCGGCAACGACGCCTCCGAGGACGGCAAGATCACGAACCGGGTGCTGGGCTGGGACTACCTGGGCGCCTTGGTGGCAGGACTGCTGTTCCCGCTGGCGCTCGTGCCGTTCTTCGATCTAGCGGTCATCGGATTCGGTACGGCGCTGGTGAACCTGTCTGCGGGCACGTACGTGCTGTACCGTTTCGTGCCCCACAAACGCCGGTTCCGACTGAAGACCGCGTTCGCTCTGGCGTTTGGAGGAGCGCTGGTCTTCGGGATCTCGCAGGGCGGCCGCATCCAACAGTACTTCCTCAAGCGGTACTACTTCCATCAAGAGGCGGCGGCGCTCGGCTCTCCGGTCGGCCCGCTCAGCGAGCTGCCGGATATCGAGCGCTTCTATTCCCCCTACCAGAAGATCGACCTGGTCCACGATACGTCCGTGTACGAAGGAGCCATCCTCACGGACGCGTACTCGACCAAGTACGCAGAAGACCCGTCGCTGCCGAAGGACTGGTTCCTCTTTCTGAATGGGGACTTCCAGGTCACCTCCAACTACGAGGAGATCTATCACGAGTGGTTCGCGCACGTGCCGATCATCCTAAGCGGGAAGGTGCCCGAGCGAGTCCTGGTCATGGGCGCGGGTGACGGCCTGCTGCTCAGAGAGCTCGTGAAGCACGAGGCGATCCGTAGCATCCGGCATGTCGACCTGGACCGGACGCTGGTGGGCTTGGCGAAAGATCACCCTATGTTCACGGCCATGAATCGGCGCGCCTTCGATGACCCCAGGATCCAGACGGAGTTCGGCGACGCGTTTCAGGTGATTCGGAGATCTCGCGAAAAGTACGACGCGATCTATCTCGACTTCCCGTACGTGATGGACTACAACCTCTCGAAGCTGTACAGCCGGGAGTTCTTCCACTTCGTGAGGGCCCGGTTGGCCGAGGGCGGCTACGCGGTCCTCGACGCGCCCGCGCCGAACCTGCGACCGGATCCGGATCCGGAAGGGAATCTCCGGCTCCAGCGCGGCGGGGAAACGGACATCTACTACAACACCATCCGGAGCGCCGGCTTCGAGTCCATCGTGCCGTTCCACACCCGGCTCGAGATCGACAATCCGAGCGCATTCGAGGCCCTCGAGACATGGCCCTCGACGCCCACCATGGAGGGCGCGGCGTCGCGGGAAGATCTCCGCAGAGCCCTCCGCAGAGAGTGGATGAGGCAGTTCATCGACGTGCATGCGAGCAACCTCGAGCAGGGCTTCATCCTGATGTGGAACGATGACCGAGATCCCACGGCGCACACGTATGTGGACCTCGGTATCGACCTGCACGTGCTGAACGAGCGTCGGTTCGGGCTGGCATTCCCGCCTCCGTTCTCGCGGTCGGAGGACATCGATCCGTTCAAGGTGAACTCGATCCTCCGGCCCACGCTACCCAACCGGCGGATCCTGAGCGTGCGCAAGCCGTGGTGATGCGATACGGCCGTGCGGAGAAATTTCTGGCGGGCACGAACCCCCACTACTATCCTCTGGATGAGACGATCCGTGGCCAGGAGACTCCGTGTGAAGACGTGGGGCTACGGTCGATGTGCGGACGCAGTTTTTGTCACGACTCGGCACTATTTGCCGGTTTGCCGGCCGCGGCCGCGTGGACCATATCGATGTTTATTGGCGTAACTGGTTGCGTGTATGGGGTTTAGGTCTAGGACTGCGAGCGGCACGCCTATTGCGGATCCTCGGGGTGTTTCGTCACTACGTTGCTGACAAGAGGTCTCGCATGACCCACACGGACTTGCTGAGTAGCTCGGACACGGCACGCGGGGGCTTCACGCTGGTCGAGGTGATCATCGCTCTCGTGATTCTCACGGTAGGACTCATGGCCGTGGCGAGCCTCAGTATGACGTCGATATGGCAGACCCGCAGGGGTTTCGACCTCACCAACTCGGCGCTCGCGGCCGGGCAGGTGCTCGACGGCCTCTCCGTGCTGCCGTACGATTCCGTCCTTGTGGGGAGCTACGCTGATACCGTCAGCTTCGGCCCGGTTGACTACATCGTGAATTGGACGGTCGTGGATATGACGGATTCGCTTTCGGCGGGTGGTGGTGAGATCAAGCGAATCTACGTCCTGAGCGGCGGAGGCCTGACACAGACGAACGCAGAACCATTCGAGTTGTTCATCTACAAGCCCGGCGATTCGTGAGGGCGCGGGGCGGAGCGAACGTGACAGACATGGATGAGATCGCCGATACCGAGTTGCGCGAAGCGAAGGGCTTCACCGTCATCGAGTTGTTGGCGGCGTTCGCCCTGTTCTCCGTCATCATGGCGTCTGCCGTAGGCCTCCTGATGTCGCAGCGGGCCTTGTACGACGTACAGGGCGATCGCATGGCCCTTCAGAGGAACGTCAGGGCAGCAGTGGACCTGGTGGCGAGCGAGCTCCGTTCCATCCCGGCCGGCGGCGTCATAAAGGGTTCGTCGGACTCGGTGGTGGTGCGCTATCCGATCCGGTGGGGCCTCGTGTGCGGCTACACGAACAAGACCAAAGTGAAGGAGGACGAACCAGAGATCCCGGCGCCGGACGCCGAGCTCTACATGCCGACCATGGACGACGCGCTCTTCTCGCAGGAGGTCCAGACTGGCCTCGGCTTCCGCGGCGCGGACAGCGTCTGGACGTTCATCGAAGACGACGGGGCGCCGCAGCCGTGGGAGGACTCGCTCTATGTCGAGAGTACGGTCTACTGCACCGCGGGCCCCGGCGCCAAGGTGCGTACGGACAAGTTCGACAAAGAAGGCAACCTCGTAGAAAGCGGAGACACGGCCGTGGCGAACTACCGCCGGTTCTTCGGCTATTACTCGTACGTGGGATCTGAAGCCTATCAGGGCGCTCAGGTGATCGCGTACAGTAAAGTCACGTACCGCTTCGGCAGCTCGGCTTTCGAACCTGGAACCCGTGCGCTCTTCCGGGTCACTCCGAGCGGCGCACAGGAGCTGTCCGGTCTCTTCGACACCGATGCCGGGTTCGAGTACGTGCTCAAGAACGGCAACGTGCACACGAATCTGCCGAATGGGCAGCGCAAAAACCTCGTGCTGATCCGCATCAAGGCCTTCGCGACCAAACACAACCAAGCCGGTGGGATAGACAGGACGCTGGACTACGATGCGACGGTCGACGTACCGTTGCGCAACTCCGGAGACGAAGAATGAGTATGATCCCAACACGCCTCGAGCGTGATAGATCCAGCGAGGAGGGGAGTGCGTTGGTGTCGGCGGTCTTGATCCTCATAGTGCTCACGGTCCTCGCTACGGGCGGCTACTGGGTGGCCCGGGGTGAGATGGGCGCCGCACAGTCGTTCTCCCAGAGCGTTCGGGCGCTTTACGTGGCCGAGTCCGGGCTGGCGCGCTACTTCGCGGCAGACGCGAAGCCGGAAGCGGACCCGATGGTCTTCGAGTTCTACGCGGATGTATGCGCGGACACGATCGCGTATCCCACGCCGCCGGAACAGAACCAGTGCTACGACGACGGCGACGACGAGGAAGAGGACTTGCTCGAGGAGTTCGATCTCACGCCGCCGCCGTCGAAATCGTACGCCCTCTTGCAATCGACCGTTTACCTTACCGCCGATTTCGTCATCAGCGACGGCCAGACCCCGATCTATCAGGTGAGGTCCGAGGCGAGGGTGGAAGACGCCGCCGAGGCCGGCCTGCAAACGATACGCGCCATCGACACTTACGCCATTCTCGCGCCACCCTTCGAGATCACATCGGTCTTTGCCGCCACCGGAGGCATCGACTTCTCAGGCGACGCCGGCGATCACTACCACTTCGACAGTAAGGCTAAGGAAGGGAAGAACGGCGGCTGCGGCTCCGAGGTGGAACTCGCGGCCTTGGAGGTGCCGTCTGGTCAGTTTGACCTCCCCCTCCCCGACCCCGACTGTCCTGCCGGAAAGAATTGCCCGTATAAGTGGCACATGAAGGGCAACGGTGAGGAGGTCGACAGCACCGCCGCCACGGGCGCCCAAATCATCGCCAACATGGGTATCGACTGGAGCGACTTCCTCAGCGGCTCGTTCTTCGCGGGTGTGCCCGACGTCATTTCATTCAACAACTCCGATGATTTCGAGGCCTATTTCAGCAAGAGCAAGTCCAAGGCCTTCAAGGCGGCGTCCTCCTGGCCCATCACGCGGTTCACAGGAGACCTCACTACCGACGTGCGAGTCAAGGGATATGGTATCCTCATCGTGGATGGTGACGTGGTCGTGAGTGTCGACAACCGCCCTGCCCCGTAGACCGTCAGACGTAGCGCCCGTTATGGCGGCTTCAGACATGCCGGAGGCCGCGTTTCTCCCTCTGGGCTTATCCCCGTTTCACACGATGGGGCATAACGAGCCGGTACTTGCGGGCCCGGACGGCCAAATGCCGCTACCCAAAAAGCGTTGAATGGTCACGCGCGGAATCGCCGCATTTCAGTGAGTCCCCGCGGGACAGGCGTTGGCGCGGGGGCGGTGTTCGACGCCTGAACTCGCTCCTCCGTCCACCGATTCAGGTTCCCCGTATACGTCATGCCTGGGCCGATCGGACAGAATCTGCTCTCTGCCCCAGGTAGCGATGTTGTTGAAAGTGTCGGATGCGATGAATGCGTCGAAGGGGACCTTGCTGCTCCACTGAGACACGATCAGATAGTGTTGTGGATCGTTGATGTCGGAGAACATATGGGTTTCACCATGACCGTCCATGCCGCCCATGGCCGTAACCACCTTGTTGAAGGCCTTCTCAAACGTCTCCTCTTTGCCCGCACGCACATGATAGTTCATTCCGATCGTTACCATGCGCGGAACCTTAGCAACTTGAGTCTCGGGCGCTCTCTGGAAAAGACCTGATGTCCCCGGGCAGGGCCTCGAGCGCGGCGCGGTAG
>JADFRS010000180.1 GCA_022561145.1 Gemmatimonadota bacterium | reverse complement strand
ACCTTGGGGACAGAGCGTTTGCGCGCCGCGCTCGCTGAAGCGGGGCTGCTGGCACCCTCGTCACCCCCCGGCAGCGGATAGAGTCGAGGGGGCCTCCTGGCGGACCCAGGTCAGTCCTGTACGATCTCGCCATCTGCGCTGAAGCAGACGCTTGGTGGGTTAGCGCCATCGCCATCAGCAACAGGCTCCGTCCGGACCGCAGCAGGCGTAACTGCTGGCCTGCGCGCCCGGTTCCAGGATGGCGATCATGTCTTTGTATGGTGGTCGCCGTAGCTTGGCGACCGTGTCGGTGCAGACTTCGTACGGCTCGTTGCGCGGGAAGAGATGGCCTTCCTCGTCCACGAATGCCTTGCCCGGCCCGAGATAAACCGCCCGGTGCCCTCTGAAGACGCATCCCTCCGTTTTTTCGAACTTGAATCCCTGTACCGTCAAGGAGTGGAACGGATAGCCTTCCACGTCCTTCCAATAGCTTCGTTGCAGGACCGTAAGCCCATAAAAGCCGGCGCGCTCCAGCCGAGCGAGGAACTCTTCCTGCGTGAGCGCCCCCACGAGGCATTCTCCCCACAGCCGTGGATCCACCTTGAGGTGTGGAGGTACTTCCTGCTCACTCACGATGTCCGAGATCACGATGCGGCCGTGATCCTTTAGGATCCTCCAGATCTCTTCGAACACCCGCGGCTTGTCGGGCGATAGGTTCACGACGCAGTTCGACGTGACGAGATCGACGGTGTTCGTCTCGACGGGGATCCTTTCGAGGAACCCCTCTCGGAACTCAACAACGTCATAGCCCAGGGCCGCGGCGACTTTCGGCTTGTTGTCCCGGGACACCGAAAGCATCCGATCGGTCATGTCGACGCCGATAGCGTTCCCTGAGGGTCCGACGAACTTGGCAGCGATGAACACGTCGATGCCCGCGCCGCAGCCGAGATCGACCACGGTCTCGCCCGGTTGAATCCCAGCGCTCGCTAGGGGGGAGCCGCAGCCGTAGAAGCGATCGAGTACGTCCTGTGGGATGTGCGCGACTGCCGAGTCGTCATACTTCGTGGGACAGCACAGGTCCGCCTGCGGTTTCTCGGCAGCCTCTCCGTAGAACTCTCGGACCTTGGCCCGAGGCTTATCGACATCGAACGACAACACACAGTTCGAATGGAGCGTGAGCACCGGCTGCTCGGCGGCCGCCCCGTCTGCCGTCCCACAGGCGATGGCACCTTCCCCCATGGCATGGAGCACGAGCGGGGCGTCATATCCGGACCCCGGATTGCGGCGTCTCACTTTCTCCTTCCCGAGCATGACCATCACGTGCCGTATTAGCGCGATTGCGATCGGGTAGTAAGGGTCGTCGCCGACAGGGTCTCCCCCCGACGCCCACCACGCGTGCTCCCAGTCGCCACCACCGGTGAAGAATCGAAACGGGTCGTCCCGCATCGACGGATTGTCGGCCAGGCTGGCCCGGCGAAGGCGCTGGATCACCGGTGAGGACGCCAGGATATGCTCGAAGTCCTCGTGGGCCGTGTCACCGCACAAGAGCGCCGGCTCATTCACCAGCGCCGCCGTCGGATAGACCTTACCGTCCGCGTACACACAGAGCGAATCCCAGCCCCCGTTGCCGAGGTCGTACTTCACGCCGGGCACGCCGTTCACCCGGCGCTTCACCGCTTCCAGGTTGTCGAGCACGACGCCGGCTTCCTCAGCAGCGTCCACTGTGTTCATCACTGCAGCCAGCAGGTGGTCGATGTCCGGGAACCATCCATCTGTGCTCGTGGCCGCGCGCCCGCGCTTGTGCGCCCACATGAGATGATGGCTCTTTGCTCCAACTGACTGGACAATGCCGGGAATCTCGGGCAATTCGTCCAGGTTCGCTCGAGTCGCCACGGTGGTCAGCGACACGTCGAATCCCAGGTCGGCCAGGACCCGGGCGCCGTCTAGGGCCTTGGTGAATGTCCCCGGCCCCCGGATCCGGTCGTTGGTCTCGGCGTGGGCCCCATCGATCGACACCTGGAATCGGACCCTGGAAGGGTCGAGGGTCTCGAGGCCGGCCTTAATGGAGCCCCGGAATACCGTCGCATTGGTCAGTACGATGATCTCGAGATCCCGGGATTCTGTCCCGTGCCGTATCAGGTCGAATATGTCCTTACGGATGAGCGGTTCCCCTCCAGTGAGGTACAGGCGCTCGAGGCCGAGCTGCACCGCTCGGTCCACGAGGGCCCTGAGCCGCTGGAAGGGTAGGCCGGGGTCCTTGCCCGGCCCCGACGAAACCAAACAGTGCGTACAGGAGAGATTGCAAGCGTTGTTGATCTGGATCCACAACTCCCGCAATCCTTCGGGAGCGATGAGCGCCGCGCGCCCCGGATAGGGAGGTGGGGAGACGGGTCCGTCCGCGAGCATACCGGCGCGGTTCAGGGCCCGGAGAAAGTCATGGACATGCACCCACGCTTTGCCGGCTTCGAGTTGATGGGCAGCGGCGTAGCGTGCCACCAGTGCGCCAAAGGTGACCTTGCCCCCACTGCCGGCGATTGCGTCGAGCAGCTCGCGCCCTTTTCCATCCACGGCGATCCAGTTCGGCTTCGCCGGATCCACTGCATAGTTGATCCCGTCTTCTTCGAACGTGTAGAGTGTCGGGAGGTGTAGTAGCGTACGATGTTCGAGTGTCACCATGATGTGTATCTCCTACATAAAACCGGTCTAGACCTCAGCGCGGGCGCTCGCGCGGAACCGCAAGACGGTCCATGCAATCAACACCAGCACGAGGAGCCCAAGGGCGAGCGCAAGCTGAGGGTGGCGACGGTAGAGGGCGCCGAGTCCAGCACCGGAAAGCGTGAACACGATCGCGCCCGGTAAGATCCCGATCGCCGTCGTCCACACAAACGTCGCGCGACCGATCGAGGTGAGGCCGGCGGCCCAGTTGATGAGGGTAAACGCCACGGCGGGAATGAGTCTCACGGTCAGGAGCCCCTTCCACCCAGCCGAGAGCACCAGTCGATCGGCTTTCGCCAGCGCAGGGGGTGACACCAGTTTTTCCGCAAGCGGGCGCCCGAATCGTCGCGCCAATTCAAAACTCACGACCGCGCCCACAATCGCTCCACTCCACGTAATCAGCGCCCCAACGCGCGCTCCGAAGACCATCCCGTTCAACATGGCCGGAATCTCCGCCGGGATGGGAAGGATGGCGACTGCTACCATGAAAAGGGGCGCCAGGACATACACCCAGGCGCCTGATTCTTCGATTAGGTAGACGAGGGAGTCGAGCATCTCCATGGACTTCCGCACGAACGGGACGATCACGCGCGGTCCACATCGGGGTGACCACCTACGGCGGGATCCCTGATGGTGTCCCGAGCAATGAATGGTAACACTTTTCTGAACAATGATGGGTGACAGTCTCAGATCCTAGCGTGGCCCTCTGCAAGGATGGTGGTGGAGGCCGAAGCGAACCGTGCGGAGGTGTGGCGCGGGTGGGCGGGGCCCGAGCGTCAGAGGAGGTAGGCCGGGAGGTCCGCGGCGGTGTCCACGTCTTTGAGCACTGGGAGGAGGCTCTCCCGGAGGCCGGCGCGGCGCGTCCGCTCCAGTGTGGCGCCAAGCACGTCGGCCGTGCTCCAAGGGACGTCCCGAAAGATCTCGGGGTGGGGTCGTGACAGGGCCATGAGGTAGTATCCCCCGTCCTCGGCGGGTCCGAGCACCACATCGGCCGACTCGAGACGCTCCAGTGCCTGCACGACCAGGGCCGCTCTCAGGGCGGGGACGTCCGTGCCCACGATGCACGCCCGATCGGCGTCCCGGAGCGCCTCCTCGAAGGCGCGGGCCATGCGTTCACCCAGGTCGCCCTCCGTCTGGGGGCGGAACTCCAGGGATTCGCCTCCGAGCCAGTCCCGCATCTCGGCTTCGGCGTCTGGCGGGTCGTAGTACACGAGGGTCCGGTAGGGTCCTCCTCTCACCGCGTCCAGCACCCGGCGGCCCAGGTGGCGGTACACCCTGGCCGCCTCCTGCGCGCCCAGGTCCGCCGCCAGACGGGTCTTCACGCGGCCGGGTCGGGGGGCCTTGGCGAACACGATGAGCGCCCGGCGCTCTTCCACCGCGCCGCGGTCTTCGGGGAGCGGGGGGACCCGCCCGTCGAGCCGGGCCTCGGTGTCCGAGGCCGGACGATCCCCGGATGGACTTTGGCGATCCCGCTCCGGGCGGCCGTCGCGCGGGTACCACCGGGCCAGCCGCGCAGGCGGCACCCCGAGCCGGTAGAGGGCTATGAGGCTCGCGTTCCGGAGCCAGCCGAACCAGCGGCCCTCCGCCTCGTAACGTCTCGGGCTCGTGACCACGCAGGCGGGCAGGCAACGAATCCTGGACACCTTGCGGAGGCGCTCCAGGATTCCCACGTCCTCCATGATAGGCCAACTCGGATAGCCACCGACGGCATCGAACGCAGCCCGCGACACCACCAGCCCCTGATCCCCGTAGACCAGCCCCAGCGCGCGTTCGCGGAGCCGCTGTCCGCGCTCGAGGAACCGCCAGAACCATCCGTCACCCTCCAGGGCGAACTCGAAGTACGCGGCCTCGTCCTCCCCCGCCGAAGCGAGGAAGTCCTCCAGCGCCCCCACGGCGTCCGTCGGCACGCGGCTATCGGCGTGGAGGAAGAGGAGCCAGGGGGCTGCCGTCGCCCGGGCGCCGGCCATGAGCTGGGAGGCGCGACCCGGGGGCGCCGTCACCACCCGCGCGCCGCCTTGGCGGGCCAGGTCGACGGTGCCGTCCGTCGAGCCACCGTCGGAGACGACGAGCTCCCACGGGATCCTCAGATGGCCGAGATCCGCGAGGAGCCCCGGGAGACGCGTGGCCTCATCGAGGGTGGGGACGACGACGGCCAGGACCGCTGGGTCGGTGTGGCTCACTTCCGCACGTCGTTCGGTGTCGAACGAGGTTGGGGCAGGCGCACACCGAGGCGCTTCACGAAGGCGGGGAGGAAGCTCAGGAACACGAGGAGTCCGCCGGAGATGAGGACCCGGACCAGCGCGGCGCGAGACGCCTCCTGTGATCCGGCGAGGAGCGCATCGGCGAACATCGTGTAGATCACCGTCCCCGGGAAGATGCCGAGCACCGTGGCGACGGCGTAGGTGGGCCACGACAAGGCCGTGAGGCCCGAGCCGAAGTTCAGGGCGTTGAACGGCACCGCCGGGATGAGGCGGAGGGCCAACAGTCCACGGAAGCCGTAGCTCTCGGTGGCCCGATCCAGGGCCTGGAGACGATCACCTGCCAGGCGCTCGACTCCGTCGCGACCCAGGAAGCGGGCGACGCCGAACGCCAGGTTCGCGCCGATGTTGGCGGCGATCGTGGTATAGATCGTTCCCCAAAAGAGGCCGAAGGCGGCGCCTCCGGCCAGCGTGAGGATGGATCCGGGTATGGCTAGGGCGGTGGCGCCGGCGTACACGGCCACGTACATGACCGGCGCCCACGTGGAGCTGCGGAGCCACCCGATGGCGTCTTCGATTCCCTCTCGGCTGAGGACCTGGCCCAGGGGCGTGAAGGCGGCCAGCGCGGCGCCCCCCGCCAGCAGGGTGGCCAGCGCCCCGAGCTTCAGAATCGCCCTGCGCTTCTTCCCGTTCACTTCAGCCATGAGATCACTTTTCTGAGCAGACGGCCTCCGGTGCCTTCGAGCCGAGCCCGCTGGTACGCGTCCGCCGTCCGCTTCACTCCCTCCATCATGGTCGGGTAGGGGAAGACCGTTCCGGAGACGGCCGCCAGCGAGAGGCCGTGCTTCTTCGCCATGACCAGCGGAAGCAAGAGCTCGCCGGCGTGAGCGCCCAGCACCGTGGCGTTGAGAATCTTCCCCTTCCGGTCGGTGGTGATCTTCACGAAGCCCCGGGTCTGACCGTCCACGATGGCCCGGTCCAGGTCGTCGAAGCCGTAGCTGTAGGTCCGTCCGCCACGGGCTTCAGCCTCGGCCTGGCTCATCCCCACGCGGGCGACCTCGGGGTCGGTGTACGTGACCCACGGGACGTTCAAGTAGTCCACCTTCTGGCTTCCGGGGAGCAGGGCGTTCCGAAGTATGGTCTTAGCCATGTATTCGGCCACGTGAGTGAACTGGAGTCCGCCCGTGACGTCTCCGGCCGCCCAGATTCTGCGGTTCGACGTGCGCAGGGTGGCGTCCACCAACACGGCTCCACGGTCCGTGGCGACGCCAGCCCGTTCCAGATCCAGGCTCTCCGTCGCCGGCCGCCGGCCGGTGGCCACGAAGATCTCGTCGCCTTCGAGGCGGAGGCCGTCCTCCGCGAGGATCGCCTTTCCAGTGTCGGTGGATTCCGCCCGAACGACCTTCGCGGCCAGATGGAAGGTGATGCCCTCGTCCTCGAGGATCGCCTGGACGGCCGACGCCACGTCCTCGTCCTCCTTCGGCAGGATGCGAGGGAGCATCTCCACGACCTGCACCTGTGCGCCCAGCCGGCTGTAGACCTGTGCGAACTCGAGGCCGATGGGGCCCCCGCCCAGGAGGATCATCCGGCTCGGAAGACTGTCCTGCTCGAAGGCCGTGTGATGCGTCAGGTACCCGACGTCCGAGAGGCCCTCGATGGGCGGGACCGCCGGAAGGGCACCGGTGGCGATGACGATCCGCTTCGACCGGATGCGTCCCACGCCCTCCACCTCGACGGTGTCCGGTCCAACGAATCGGGCGGAACCGAAGTGGACGTCCACCCCCATATTCCTGAACCGCTCGGGATCGTCGTGGAGCTCCACCACACCGCGAGCCCGGCGCATCCGCTCCATGACGTCCGCGAAGGCGTGGCGCGGAGCTGCGCTCTGCAGCCCCAGCTCGTCCGCGTGCCGCATGGCGTGCGCCAGCCGTGCCGAGGCGATGAGCGCCTTGGAAGGCACGCAACCCGTCCAAAGACAGTCGCCGCCCAGAGCCGTCTTCTCGACGATGGCCGAGCGCACGCCGAGGTAGGCGCCGCCCGCTGCGGAGACGAGGCCGGCGGTGCCACCGCCGATGGCCAGGAGGTCGTATTCATGCGTCTTCAATCGAACCCTCCTTTCAGGGCCGGCTGAATCGGATTCGCTCCGCCGTTTCCCCTGTATGCCTATGGTGTGCTAGGGAACTCGGTGGGAGTCGCGGTCCTAGCCCTGCGCCTCCTCCGCCCCCCTGTTTGAATCTACATCGCCAAACCGCCGCTGAGAGGTGCTCAGCCCCCCGGCCGCCGCTCGAAGTCAGGATAGTCTGACTCAAAGGTGCGGACGATCTTGGCCACCTCGAAGCCAGCGTCCTTCACTGTTTTCTGGAGCAGCTCGTTGGAGATGTCAGCGTCTTCTTCTAGCCGCAGCGTGGCAAGCCCCGTTTCCAACACCACCTCGAGCTCCGTCACGCCGTCGAGTTTCTTGAGCTTTTGCTGGACGCCGTAGACGCAAAACGGGCAGCTCATCCCGAGGATCGTAACCTCGATCTGGCGTGGATCATCGTTCTGGCCTTGGGCCCGTTCTTGCCCGTACACCGCGGGCGCTGCCAGGCTCAAAGCAAACGCCAGCGCAATCACTTTCCGAAATGCTTTCATTATTACGTCCTCCTCTATAACCAAGGTTTCTATCATCATCATGACATCGTTGTCGTGGCGTCTGCCCGAAGGACTTCCCACCATCACATCCCAGACATGGGCTGGAACCAGTGGTGGAACCACGGCACGTCGTTGGGCCGGAGCGTCGAGTGCGTAAACGCCTCGAACGAGTCGCGGACCCCTACTATTCCGGCGAGCCAGTCCAGACCCCACCACCACGCCGTAGCCGCCAGCGCGCCAGCCAGAATCGCAACCACGAGCCACACCAGCACCTTCTTACCCAGCTCCACGCCCAAGAGCGCGAAATACCGATGCAGCGTGAACGGCATGACGAGCGTCCCGAGATAGAAAGCGGACAACCCGGCGTAGCTCACGAATTGCGCCTTCCACAGTCC
>JADFRS010000179.1 GCA_022561145.1 Gemmatimonadota bacterium | reverse complement strand
CCGGCTCCCTACCAGGAAGCGGTGCCCCAGTGAGCACCCGCCGTTGGTTTCGAGCGACTCGGGACATCACCGGAACCCCCGCCACATCGGGCGACCTTCTAATGGTGGACGCCGAGCACGGCGAGGTGTGGGTGTGCCAGCGGCAGTCCCCCGTGGTCACGGCGAGGATTCTTTCTGAGCCGGAGGCACTTGAGACGTATGAGCCCCAACGGCGGATATCACCTCAGTCTCCACCCCCGAGCCTTCAGCGACGGAGGGAGTTACGGCTTGTGCCGTGAGGCCCAGGACCATGCCGCAGAAATCAAGCTCAGGGCTGAACGGAAGGCAGGAGAAATGCTGAAGCAGTTGGAAAGGGGCAAGACAGGACCGCAAATAGTTGTGCCCGGCGGCGGACGTAACTCCGAATACCAGAACACCCTCGTCGAAATCGACACCAGCAAAGGCCAGGCGAACCGCTGGCAGGCCGTGGCGTCACTCCCGCAGGAGGTTTTTGACGAGGAGGTTGAAGCGGCGAAGTCTGACACTGACCGGGAGCTGACCACGGCGCTGATGGTCAGGAGATCCCGTGCCCACACCGCCCAGACTTTCGCCTTCAACCCAACCGACGACGGGTCCGCACGCAATGCGCGGGGCGCGACAGGCCCACGGACAGACAGGGCCGGGGAAGCCCAACGCTTCCGGTAAGTTACCGGAAGGTCCGCGCGGTGAAACCAGGGACATTGTGGGCGCTACCGTGGGAATGTCGGGGATCACTCGAACGATGGGGGGTGGCTGTCTTGCGCGTATGGCACGCTCCCCCCGTGGCAGTTATGATGCTTGTCCAAGTGGGGCTCATTCCGGTCCCGCCGCCGCTGTAGACGCCCGCAGGACGCCCACCCCGACGACGAGACCGCCGAGCCACAGACGGTGAATTGGCTACATCTCGTTCCAAGGAGGCTGTCATGCGTCGATTCCTTTCTTTTGCTGCCCTATTCGGGGTGGCGCTCGTCTTGGGCTGTCAGGATGTAGGAACGGGTCCGGAAGCACCGACCCCCCTATTTGTGAAGGTCCCCACTACCGGATCAAGCACCTACACGGTCACGCACAGTGGAGACGTTACCACGGATCCATCACCCATCACCGGGAGAAAGGGCGTCGGGAAGAAGAGCCGGCAAGTCGATGTAGGTGGACACGGGTCCACGGACGCGATCGTTTTCAGCGACCCCTTCGCAGACGGGCTGGGGGACTCCTTGGGAAGGTGCTTCCCGCGCACTGCTGCCAACAACCCGACGAACCCTCTCAAATTTAGCGGCGCTCTCAGGCCGGACAAGCAGAATCCGTCAAAAATCATCGGCCAGTACTTCTTTAATGCGTTCGGAACCGACGGGACGACGGAGTTCAAATACGAACTCCTGCTGACGGGAACCCTTACTGGTGACCCTTTCCCTCCCGACCCAACCAAGCTTTCTACCGTGACCTGGGACGGTGCGGGCGCTGCCGAAATGAAAACCGAGGGCAAGGGGAAGGGGAGCAAGGGCAAGAATAAAGGCACGGCTTGCGTCGGGACTGTGGAGGTCATCGGAAGCGTTACGATCCTTGGTGTCTAGTAGGCGATGACGCGGGCGGGCGCTTCGCGGGCCGCCCGTTTTCATCCTGGCCTTCGACGTAGTGCCCCGAGCGTCCCAGCGGCGTTCGGGGCCCTTGGCACCTACTCCACCCCGTGCTGCCCTCCGTCCATCACCTCGGACGCTAGGACCCTGCGCACAAGCGCCTGCGTAGAAACGCCTTCCTCCGCGCTTCGTCTCTTCAGCGCAGCCTTGAGCGCGGGTGTGATCGTGAATTTCATATCGACCCATCTCCTCGTGGCCGCGTCGGTCGGTGGGCGCGTCCTGGCCACCCTAACGCAGCGCCCGCTTGAACGCGGTGCTCTCCTGTGCGGCCTCGGCTACTACGGACGCGATCAGGCCCTTTTGGCTGCGGATCATCTGCGCAACGCTCGGGCCGTCCAGGGCCGCGATATTGAAGTTGACCACTTGGTTGAACACGCCGACCCCACCACCGGCCTCGGGATCGTGGAGTTCCTTCAGCAAGCGAAGCCCACCTACCTTTACGTTACGGGCCACAGCTTAGGCGGAACCCTGACCCCACCTATGAGCGCCTACCTGAACGACGTGCTCTACGGCGGAGGGTGGTGGAACAGCATGGCGATGTGGTCCTTCGCTGGCTTGACCCCCGGCGATCAGGGATTTGCGGACTACTTCAACAGCCTTGGAAATCCCGAGTTCCCATTCCGCATTCACAACACGCTTGATATCGCCCCGTTCTGTTGGTGGTCGCTCAACAACATCCAGAACATTTACGCGCCCTACGATCTGAATTGGGGATGGCCAGAAGACGAGTTCCTCACCAACCTGTTCAATGAAGCTGCTGGGGTGGGCTACACTCATCCGCTGGGAGACCAGGCCCTCAACGGCACCTTCGACACGAGCTTTCGCGACAAACATATGTGGACGGCCCAGGCCCTCCATCAGCACCACTCGACGACGTACCAAACACTGGTGAACAAGTTTTATCCGGCCTTGGGTGCAGCTGTGGGCGGCTAATCGACCCTTGGGGCGCAGATTTTCAATCGCGCCTAGGCCTCGCCCGCCGGTTCCGGCGCAGCAGAGCCACGAGCGTTGCGCTCACGGATGCGGTTGGCGGAGTTAGGCATCAGCGAAAGGCCGATCGGTCATCACAGCGAGCCGTTCGTCCAAATGAGGATCGCGCCACACGGACTCACGGTTCCAAATGCCCACGCGGGCACGCCCGCCACGCTCGGATAGACCTCGATCGCCTCGATGTCGTTGACGTGAAGAAGGCCCTGCCAGTCCCTAGACCTTCCAGGGGGTCCGCCTATCTGCACAACCATTCCATCGATGCTCACGCTGAGGCGACACCCGGGCCTGCGGAACTGGACCACGTCCCAACTATCCAGGCGCCCTCGGCGCACGCGGACACCGCTCATGCCCCAGAACAGATCCGTCGTATAGACGGGATGTCTGTCCTCGATGTCATCCGGGCTCAGGAAGCTACCGAACCCCCGGGCCTGTCGCTTGTAGAACCCTACCCGAACCAGCCGCCGCGGTTTCTGCCCCTCGACGATGGCTGCGAGTGAGTCGAGCGGAATAGGGTTGAGTTCCAAACGAAGCTCCGCCAAGACGTTCTGTCCTGGCTCGAGCGCGAAGGCTTCCGTCGTGAAAGACGCGAAGCCGAGGCGCGTGGCGCGAAGCCGGTAGGAACCAGCACCGGGCCCACGCAGGACGAAACGCCCCTCCTCGTCGGTGATGTCGCCCCCAACGACGCTGTCATCCATGGCCAGCAGAACGACGTCGGCTGTGTGGATCGGAGCGCCCGATTCGGCGTCGAGCACGGTGCCCTGAACGGTCTGGGCCCAGACGGGCGGGACCGCCATAGACATGAGACAGAGCGTGGCGAAGCCTCTCAGCCACGGCGTCAGAAAGGGACTCGCCACATGCGAACGATCCTCCGCCCGCCCCGATCTACGGGAAGCAGGCGGCGGAAACCACCTGGCGGTTCTACCCGACACGTCAACCCGTAGCTCTAACACCCTCTCCCCCGATCGAGCAGCGCCATGAGCTCGTTGTCGCTCATGTCGCTGAGGTGTTTCTCGGACTGAAGCTCGACCTCACAGGTTTCCTGCTCGGACGCGAAGGCAAGCACCTTGCGGTCCTTCCACCACTCGAGCGATAGCAGCCAATGCTTGCCGTCTCGCGGGTCCGTCCAGGTGCGGTGGCTCATCCGTCAATAACCTCAACGCGCCGCTGGGGGGGGGAGAGCGGCTGGCAAGCTACTTCTGGTACCTCGCAGGTTACGTGCAGCCTAGGGTCAGGGCAAGCGAAACCGCTGGGGCGCCCCTCCTGCTCCTCTCTTTCAGAGGCGGCGTTACAACCCATACTCGCACTCCCGCCGAAAAGGCCTCGCATCGGATGCCTGCTACCGCCGTGGCTCGATGCGCACGTCGATCCGTGAATCGGCGTAGGCAAAGACGCGCACGCTTCCCCTCCCTACTGTCCCCCCAGATGTCTGGATCACCACTTGGTAGAACCCTGGAAGGACATCCGAGAAGACAAAGGCCCTGTTCTCGTCCAAGCTGATCAGTCGGCCCCCGGGGTCGAGGCGGACCCCCGTGACCTGCTCTACACCCTCTCCCCAGACATTGCCCATCACTCGCCCTCGAAACCGAGCGGCCACCGCCTTGGCCAATGTCCGACTCCACAAAAGGAGCTCGCCGCATCCCTCATCCGGGTGCGGGCCCTCCGGCCCCACATGCAGTTCGACACCGTCTAGATCCTCAGGGCGAACCAGGAAATCCACGGTCCAGTCGCCGCTAGTGATATTCCTCGCCATCCGCGCTCCGTTCAGCGAGACAGTCACCTCACACGTCCCACCCTCGGGCAGCTCCCGATACACTCCCCAGCCCGCGCCTCTAGGGTCACGAACGACAACGTTTGGGGCGAGGCGCAGAACATGACTCAGAGACATGCCACCGATCTCGCTCCGAGACCGATGAAAGACGGCGCTCAGCCAGTCCTTACGCCCTTCGAAGCCCGTATCATCTAGCGCAACCCGTCCTGTGGTGCAGGCGAGGCAAGCCCATAGAGGCAGCCACAGGACAGCCGGACGGACGGTGCGTGGCAACATCACGTGCGACTCGGATCCCGTCCCGCAGCATGCTGGCCTAGCGCCCTCCGGTTCGGAAGCGAATCCCCACGCGACATGCCCGGCATGCACACCACCGGTATCATCTCAGTGAGTCCAGATCAGGATGACGCCACACTGCGTCCGGGTACCGGCGTACTGGAGGGGAAGCTCAGCTGGGCTCCGGTAAACCTCCATGCCGGCGATCTGTGAGGGATGCACCAGATCGTCGAGGTATTGGGGCATGGGCCTCCCCGTCCCCCGAGGGTTGGGATTTCGGTCGAAGGGGCCAGCCCTGCGGGCCAGCACTCCGTCGATGTAGACGGCGGGCAAGCAACCCCGTATGACCACCACCGCATGGACGCCGACCTCCCCAACGGTGGAGCCGATATAGACACCGAGTGTGCGGTCCAAGAGGTCGGACACGTGGATCGGGAGGCGGGCCTCGATGGCATCGGCATCGATGTAGACCCCCAACCCCTCCCGCTTTCGCTGGTAGAAACCCGACTCGTCCAGGCGCCGGATGCGGGCCTCCACCTCAACGGTGACGCCTTCGATTTCCAGGGCCTCCTCCGGTAGGCGAACCGAGACGTGGTTCACCCGGCCTGAGCGTGCCTCCACGGTGTCACTGACCGTGGCATACCCCAACGACGACACCTCCAGGACGTAGAGGCCGACTTCTGCATCGGCCAGAGCGAATCGCCCCTTAGCGTCAGTGGTCAGGACGATGCTGGCATTCAGGTCTTGGCCGAGGGGAGTGAGCCGGACCTCGGCGCCGGAGACGGCCTCTCCCCTGGTCCACCCCCGAACGGTACCGGTCATGGCGGTTCGAGCAACGACTCCAAGCACGATGTCGTGACCCATGCCCGGCTCACCCTCGGGGACGCGAGTCGTGTCCACCATTGTCGTGAACGGCCCCCATTTGGCGGTGACGCGCAGCAGTGTGTTGTCCGGGACCACGCAGGCAACGTAGTAGCCGTCGCGCCCGGTGGTGGAGACGACGCCCTTCCCGGTGACGTGGAGCCTGAGATCATCCCATTCGATGGTCACCTGGGCCCCCTCCAGGCCCACTTCCAACTCCCGCTCGGTGACCCGGCCCACCAGGATCGCCGACCCGTCGGGCCGCGAACCCAACTCCTCGCGACACGTCGCTTCTTCGAGAGCGAAGGGGCTGGGAAGCGTGAGAATTACGGAAGCCACGTCCCCTTTCACGAGGTCGACGCCCACGGGATCGGGCTTCTGGCCATAGGCCGACATGGCTGCGTGCTCGAATGTCACGCCATACCGCCCGGGAACGACCTCCGTGAAGCGGAAGCGCCCTTCGGCGTCGGTGGTGACGCGCTCTTCTGTTCCGGCCAGCGACACGATGGCCCCGGCTACGGGCTCCGACGTGAGCTCCTCCAACACCACGCCCTCCAGGGCAGCGGTGCTGGCGCCGAAGATCACGTCCCCGCCGGGTTCTCGGATGCTGAGAACGGTACCGCCCTCCTCTCGGTAACCGTACTGGTAGACCGTCTGGCGCCCCTGGAAGTCACGGCCGATAGCCAGCAATGGCATGCGAATGTGCCACTCGGGCACGATCCACGTACCATTGGGAAGGGATTGAAAGACCACCTCCCCACCGGTCCCCCGGGTCCGCACGTCTCGCCGGGCGTTCTCGTATGAGTACTCGAGATGACTCAGTTGCCACGAGTTCGGATCGATCCAAAGGGTCCCGGCGATGTCGGGAATCCGGCGGCCCCGAACCGGCTCGAATGTGAGACCCACGAGCCCAGCCTCGTCCCCGTCGCCAGCCCTGAGGCGCATGCAGTGGCTATCCAGGAAGATGTCCGAGAGGAGAACCGACGCATCGGGGGCGAAGTAGAGATCGCCCTCGCCGCCGTCGGTACGACTCTGGACGAACCCGTTCTCCAGGAGGTCCTCGGCGGGGCGGCTCTCGTAGGGCACCGCGAGGTAGACTCGCTTCTGCCGACTCTCCTGGTGCGCCACCAAGCCAGTCTCTTCCTCCACATCGTGGGAGTAGCGGCGGGTGCGGTACTCGTAGACGCCGTACTCCTCGGTCCAGCGTGCTGCCTCCAGGGCCTTGCGAACCTCGTCCCAGACCTCCGCCACCCTGAGTCCGGCCTCGGGGCGCAACCTGCACCGCCCCTTCCCCTCCACACTGAGGCCTTCCAGCTCGATGGCACGGATCTCCAGCCTAAGCTCCACCAGCACGATCCCACGGGCGCCCACCGTCACTGTCTGCGCCTCGGTGGAGAAGCCGATGAGTTCAGCCCGGGCGGTGTACGTGCCTGGAGCCATGTCGGTGAAGAGGAATCGTCCTCGGGGGTCGGTGAGGGCGCTACCCGCATGGGCGCCCGCGGGGTCGGTGAGGACCACCAGTGCCCCCTGGAGAGGCTGGGCCGTGCTGGCGTCGGTTACCCGCAACAGGACGGACTGGGCCCACGCCGGGGCGGGAAGCATCCCCACCACCAAAGCCGATGCCCATGCTCTGGCACCCAGCCGCATGGCCTTCCTCCTTGACGTCCAAGCAAAACATTGAGCGCAGGCAATGCAGGCACTCCCCACGTCCTACTCTGGTGCCGGTGGGCCGGTTCCTTTCGGTGATGTCAAGATTAGCGCGCGCAAACCGCTGCCAACCAGGCCAAGCCAGGATCCGCGCGACGGCCATCTCTCTGGAATGAACCCGACCGCCTGCCTGGCGAGCTCTTGACCCGCCACCCAACCCCCCCCTATCCAGCAGAGCCACGAGTTGGGCGCTCACGGATGCGGTTGGCGGAGTTAGGCAATCGTGCACCACTGCGTCCCCTTGATCCGGTCCTTCTTAATAGTGTTATCGGGTAGGGCGCGGCGCGTGAGTTCGTTAGGTCTGTGCCCTTGGCTGTGTCCGTCGTTTCCGACTTCGTGCCCGTTTAGGGCTGACCATGAAGCGTCACGGCCGCCACCCTCCCACACCACCGTGCGTACGGTTCCGTACACGGCGGTTCACGAAGTGCGCATGAGTCTCCTGTGCTGGTCGAGAAGGCTCACGAGTCCCATCTGGCTGAACGTGCTGATCGGTACGGCCCGGTTCATGTGCTGTGCCCCGGCGTTCCACCAGGGTCCATGCCCGTTATAGGCCGAGGTCGTCGCCCTCCTTTCTTCGAGACCTCGCTTCCGGAGTTCCTTGACCCGGGTTCGTGGCTGCTTCCACTGACGCCATAGCAGCAGGCGCAGTCTCCGTCGGATCCACTTGTCCAGATCTGCGAACGCTCCGTCCACGTCCGCCAGCCGGTAATAGTGTCCCCACCCCCGAAGGATCGGGTTGAGTTCAGCGATCGTGCGGTCGATGCTCCAACCGCGTCCTCGCCGGAAGAGCACCCTCAGCTTCCACTT
>JADFRS010000178.1 GCA_022561145.1 Gemmatimonadota bacterium | reverse complement strand
CTGCGCCCGGAGGGTTTTCAACGCGCGGTACGCCATCTGCCGAACCGCCGTCTCCGTCGACCCCACCATTTCGGCGATCTCGGACTGGCTGAACCCGTGCAGACGGTGCAGCACCAACACCTCGCGCTGATCCGCCGGAAGGTCCATGAGCAGCCGGTTCACATCGGTCCGCGCCAGCGCCGCGCCTTCATGCGTCTCGACCCGCTCCGACCTGTCCATGCGCTCCAGGAATCGCTGCTCGGTCTTCGCGATGCGAAGCCGGTCCATGCACGTGAAGCGCACGATCGTGAAGATCCAACTGCGAAAGCGGCCCTCCGGCCTGAAGCTGTCCCGGCGGTCCACCACCTTGGCGAACGCCTCCTGGAGCGCGTCCTCCGCATCCGCGCGACTCCCCAGCAACCTGATGCACAGGCCGAAGAGATGAGCCTCGTACCGGTCGTATAGGACTTCGAATGCCGCAGAATCCCCTCCCTTGAAGCGCGTCATGAGGTCGTCGTCGCTCTCGGCCCCTTGGCTCGGACTCATGTGAGGCCTGCACGTTCACTTGGGAAAACGGCCGACCCGCAGGCGCCATAACGGCGCGGAGCGTTGTGGACCCGCGTTATGCCCTTCCGGCCCGTGTCGTTCTCCATGTGAAACCACTCGATCCAAAGGAGGGCTGCATCGTGTCAACATATGGCAAAGTCGGCTGGGACGTGGGAATCGTCGGACGCTGGTTAAGGTTGGTGATGGGAGCATTGTTCATGCTCCTCGTGCTATGGGATTACATCGGAGGCAATCACACGCACTCACTCAGAACAAACGTGCTGACGGTTCTGTTCTTTGTGGGCTTTCTCGTCGCCTACTTCGGCATCTATCTGTTGGTCATCGATAGAGTAAAGCACATGAGTCCGTGGGTCCCGACCATCATATTCGTCCTTCCCGCGATGTACTTCATGATGAATGGAATCTTTGTGCCATTCGAATGGAGCTTCGGCTACCTGATCGGATTACCCTACGTCAACCATCCCATCTCAATCGCGATCTTCCTCTACATCGGGATCTCACTCCCCGTTCAGTTCTTCACCGGGTACGGGGGCTGCGAGGTCATCGCGATCCAGAATCTGATCTACAGGAAAGAGTGCTCGTCGTATTGCGTGCCTCTCCTGCCGCTCGACATGGCGGAAAAAGCGATCGTCGATCGGCTTGCACAGCGGCGAGAGAACAAGAGTCTGGCCTAACCATGGCTCGGCGCGATCGCTGTGCCGATCCCGGGGTGGTCTTGTGCCTCCCCGTGCTGCTCATGGTCTGCGGTCAGTCAGCACTCGCGGCGCAGACCCCAACGGCCACGACGACCGCGGAGCCCGCCTCCGACTCCGCGGCAATCGGACTCCTGGTCGATGGCTTCTGGGCAGACAGCGCCCAGGCGGCACACCTGCCCTCCGTTCCAACCTTTCCCGCGTAGTTGACGTCTACGTTGTATGAGAAACATTTTGTCTACAATGTGTGATCATCGAGACCAACAGTGTCCACGAGGACAGCGGCGTGAGCGAAGGCTACCTGGGTGAGTTCGAGCAAATGGTCTTGCTGGCCATTCTCCGACTCGGAGACGAGGCGTACGGAATCCGCATTATGGAGGAACTCAACCACCGTGTGGGCCGCGAGGTCTCGAGGGGAGCCATGTACATCACGCTGGACCGCCTGGAGTCCAAGGGTCTGCTCGCGTCGCGGCAGGGAGAGCCAACGGCCGAACGCGGCGGTCGGGCGAAGCGCCTCGTCGAGGTGACACCCGAAGGGATATCGGCCTTAAGCAAGTCTCGCACCGCGTTACGGAAACTGTGGAAGGGCATCGCACCCGTTCTGGATGGGCCCCAGTGAGCCGGCCGAGCTTTCCCCCCGGCGGCGCGAGGCCCCCGCGTCTGGCGGAAGCGCTGCTTGGACGCTGTCTGCTCCCCGGCCTCGGCCGGGATGCGCTGCTTGGAGACATGGAAGAGGCGTTCCGCCGGCGGGCTCTCATGGATGGGCGGGTCGTGGCGACCCGGTGGTACTGGGCCCAGGCCCTTCGCCTTGGGGTCCAACACCTTTGGGAGCGCGGAATCGGCAGAAGGATCTGGCAGCGAAGGATCGGGACGCCACACGGGAGTCGGAAGAGGGGAGAGTCCATCATATCCACCCTTTTGCAAGACCTTCGGTACGGCCTCCGAAGCCTACGAAAGAACCCAGGTTTCGGAGCCGTGATCATTCTGACGCTCTCCCTCGGGATCGGCGCGAACACCGCAATCTTCAGCGTGGTGAATACGGTGCTGCTGCGGCCCCTGCCCTACGACGAGCCCGACCGGGTGGTTCAGATCTGGGGTAGCAACGAGAGGCGCGGCGTCCTCAGGTGGGGCACGTCATTGCATGATTTCGAGGATTGGCGGGCGCAGAGCGAGACGTTCAGCGAGATCGCCGTGTACTGGTCCGGCCAGACCAACATCGCCGGCCCGGAACAGCCTCAGCGCATCACCTACTCCCAGGTCAGTCCCGGACTGTTCACCGTGCTCGGCGTTGCACCCGCCATGGGGCGCACGTTCAGCGAGTCCGAGAACCTGCCCGGAAACGATGGCGTGGTCGTGGTGAGCGAACCGTTCTGGCGAACGGCCATGGGTGCGGATGCCGACGCGATCGGGACCTCCCTTACCCTGGAAGGACGACCCGTGACGGTGGTGGGCGTCATGCCCGCCGGCTTCTACTTCCCCGGGCGGGGGATTCAGTTGTGGAAGCCGTTCGGCATGCGCCCCGACGACTCGGGAACGCGAGGTGGACGGTGGGTGGGCAGCGTCGGCAGGCTCGCCCCGGGCCAGACCATCGAGACGGCACAGGCCGAGATGGCGGTGATCGCCGCCGGGCTCGGAGAGGCCTATCCGGAGCACAACGAGGGCATGGGCGTGTTCCTCGAACCCAGGCTCACCAACGTGGTGCGCGGCTCCCGGCCCATGATCCTGATCATGTGGGGCGTCGTCTCACTCATCCTCCTGATCGTGTGCGCCAACGTGGCAAGCCTCCTCCTGGCACGCGCGACCGTGCGCAACGCGGAGATGGCGATTCGGGCCTCCTTGGGCGCGAGCCGCGGGCGCCTCGTGCGCCAACTTCTGGGCGAGAGCCTGGCGTTCTCCGTGTTGGGAGGCCTCGGCGGCCTCGGACTGGCGGTCTTCGGTACGGCCTTCTTGCGTGGTGCAAGCGGCACGGGCATCGCGAGGGTTACCGAGATCACCGTAGACGGCTGGGTTCTCGCCTACGCGGCGGGATTGTCGCTTCTGACCGGTGTCATCTTCGGGGTCGTTCCGGCCTTCAAGACATCCACCTTCGATCTCAGCAAGCAGCTCAGGGATGGCGGCCGAGCCCGCGGCGGAGGCCAACGGGGACTGCGCGAGGCTCTCGTGGGTGCGGAGCTCGCGCTCTCCGTGATCGTTCTCATCGGGGCAGGGCTTCTCGTACGGAGCTTCTGGAGCCTTCAACGGGTCGACATCGGCTTCGAGACGGAAGGCCTGCTCACCGCGCGGTTGTCTCCTTCCTGGACCGAGTACCCGGAACGCGAACAGGCGCTCGTTCTCTACTCCGAGATCCTCGAACGCCTGGCGTCCCTTCCGGGGGCCACGGCGGCGGTCGCGATCAACGACCTCCCGCTGGTCGGCGGCAACCGGTGGGGCACGACCTATCTGAAGGAGGGCGAGGATGAGACCCCCGTGAGCGAGCGCCCCAGACTGATGTTTCGGACCGCCACCGCAGGGTATTTCGAGGCGATGCACATCCCCCTTATTTCGGGGCGTTACCTGACGGATCGGGACGGGGCTGAGAGTCCGAGGGTAGTCGTCATCAGCGAGACCGCCGCGAGCAGGGATTGGGAGGGTGAGAGCCCACTCGGAAAGCGGATTTCGTTCTTGCCGCCCGAGCACCCTGCCTACGCGTTGTACACGATTGTGGGTGTGGTCGGCGATGTGAGCGACAACTCGTTGCAGGCCACGCCCAACGCCCTCATCTACACGAGCTTTCCCCAGGCCCAGTGGGGCCACTTCCAAGACTGGGGGATGTCGCTGGTCGTGCGTACCCAGGGTGACGCGCTCAGCCTGGTTGAACCCATGCGCCAGGCCATCCGGGATGCGGATCCCAACCTTCCGCTCTTCGCCGTGCAGACGCTGGATCAGAGGCTGAGCGGTACGCTCTCGTCTGCCCGCTTCAACCTGCTGTTGATCGCAGCGCTCGGTCTTGTCGCACTCGTCCTGGCGGGCGTGGGCGTCTACGGGGTCATGTCCTACATGGTGGGGCAACGCACGCACGAGATCGGTATACGCGTCGCACTCGGCGCCGGGCATGGTGAGGTGGTGGGGATGGTGGTAAGCCGCGGGATGGCGCTGGCGCTGATCGGTGTGGGAGTGGGCGTGGCGGGAGCGCTCGCGCTCCACCGCGTGATGACCAACGTTCTCTTCGGGGTGAGCACAACGGATCCAGCCACGTTCGCGGGAGTCACCATGCTCCTCATCGGCATCGCGTTCCTGGCTTGCTTCGTACCGGCCCGCAGGGCAGCGGGGGTTGATCCGGCGGTATGCCTACGGAACGAGTGAGTTGAGCAAGCCGTACGCTGAGGTCGTGGAACGTACGTGAGGCTCTGAAAGAGCCCTCGCCGCCTTTCCTCCGGCGAACCGCAGACTTATCGTCAGCCCCTTCGTTCACCTAGTCGCGGATGAGACTCATGCAACGCCCGAAGCTGCTCCCAATTCTCGCTCTCCTGGCCCTCGCCCCGGTGCTCGCTCAGGCCCAGGCATCGTCGGCCCATAGGCCGATGATGGAATCGGTGAGCCCCGCCGTTCTCGAAGGCCTCGAGTTCCGGAAGGTGGGGCCGATGCAGGGCGGGCGCGTCACGACGGTCACGGGCGTTCCGTCACAGCCGGGCACGTTCTATATGGGCGTCGCGAGCGGCGGCCTGTTCCGGACGACCGACAGCGGCGAGACATGGGTCCCGATCACGGACGGCAAGGTGCCGCTCGGCTCGAGCGGCGCGATCGCCGTGGCGGACTCCGATCCGAACGTCATCTACTACGGAACAGGCTCGGACGGCGTGCGCAGTAACGTCTCCACGGGGCGGGGCGTGTACCGGACTACCGATGGTGGAGAGACCTGGGAGTTCGCTGGCCTGCGGGACGTCGGACAGATCGGCGCGGTCCGGATCCATCCGACGAATCCGGACATCGCGTGGGTGGCGGCCAACGGCGACATCTTCAAGCCGGGCCGTGAAAGAGGCATCTACAAGACGACGGACGGCGGCGCAAACTGGCGCAAGACACTCTTCGTCTCCGACAGCACCGGCGCGATGGACGTGGAGCTGCAGCCGGGCAACCCGGACGTCGTATACGCGTGGATGAGCCGGATCGAGCGCAAGCCGTGGACGATCATCAGCGGGTCGCACGAGGGCGGCTTCTACAAGAGCACGGACGGCGGCGAGCGCTGGAACCGGATCATGAACGGCCTGCCCAACGAGCTCATCGGCAAGGCCAACTTGGCCGTTACCGCGGCCAAGCCGGACCGGATCTACGCGCTGGTCGAGGCCAAGCCGGGCGGCGGTTTCTATCGCTCCGACGACTATGGTGAGACGTGGGATTTGATGAGTTCCGATGCGGGGATGATCCAGCGGCCGTTCTACTACACCACCCTCGGGGCCGACCCGACCAATGCCGATGTCGTGTATGGCGGAGCGGAGCGCTTCAACAAGTCGACGGACGGTGGCCGTACCTGGACGAGGATGTCGACGCCGCACGGCGACAACCACGACATCTGGGTGAATCCCAACGACGGCAACATCATGGTGCAGGCGAACGACGGCGGCGCGAACGTATCGGTCGACGGCGGCGAGACGTGGTCGACTCAGGACAACCAGCCCACGTCTGAGATCTACGGAGTCTGGTTCGACAACCGCTTCCCGTACAGGATCTACGGAGCCCAGCAGGACGACGGGACGCACATCCTGTCGAGCGTGGCCGCGGGCGGCACCCGGAACCAGGACTGGTGGAGGGGCCCGGGCTGCGAGACGGGTCCGATCATCCCGCACCCGTCCAGGCCGAACATCGTCTACGGCTCGTGCAAGGGGCAGTACAGCGTCAGGAACATGGAGACCGGCCAATCCAAGAATTACTGGGTCGGCGCACAATCGCTCTACGGCAACGCCGCTCGCGACCTGATCCTGCGGTTCCAGCGCGTCTCCCCGATGGAGGTCTCGCCCCACGATCCCGACGTGCTCTACTACGGGTCCCAGCACGTTCACCGTACCCGGGATCTGGGTGTCACGTGGGAGACGATCTCGCCCGACCTGACCGCGAACCCGGAGTGCTGCCAGGGCGCTAGCGGTGAGCCCATCACGCGCGACATCACGGGTGAGGAGGTGTACAGCACACTGTACTCGATCCGCGAGTCCTTGTTCGAGCCAGGCGTAATCTGGACGGGCGCGAACGACGGTCCGTTCTACATCACGCGGAACAACGGTGCGACCTGGACGAACATCACGCCCCCCGATCTTCCGCCTGGCGGCCGCGTGCAGTTCCTCGAGCCCTCGCCCCACCGCGCGGGCTCGGCCTACTACGCAGTCCATCGGTTCCTGCTTGGGGATTACCGCCCGTATATCTACCGCACGGACGACTACGGGCAGAGTTGGACACTCCTGACCGACGGCACGAACGGTATTCCGGAGGACTGGCCGACGCGCGTCGTGCGCGAGGATCCTGACCGTGAGGGACTACTCTACGCCGGCACCGAGTTCGGCATCTTCATCTCATTCGACAACGGGGCCCACTGGCAGTCCTTCCAGCAGAATCTGCCCAACGTGCCGGTCGCGGACTTGAAGCTACACAACCAGGACCTGATCATGGCGACGCAGGGTCGCGCGTTCTGGATCCTGCACAACGTCTCGTCGCTCCATCAGATCACGCCGCAGACGGCCGCCTCCGAGGTGCACCTCTACCAACCGCGTGACGGCTACCGCACCAGCGCGGGCGCCGACCTCCTCGGACCCAACATCGAGTACTACCTGGCGTCCGAGCCGGGCGAGCCCATCACGATCGAGATCCTCGACGCGTCCGGAGAGCTGGTGAACACGTACAGCAGCGGCGCCGGTGGTGCGGGGGCCCGCGGACGGCGGGGTGGGGGACCGGGCGGGGCCGGCGCCGCCATGTTGGAGGGCCGGCCTGGTGGACGGGGCGGCGGTAGACGGGGCGGCGGTGGAACCGCCCCTCCGAGTGTGCCCGCGAACGCCGGACACAACCGCTTCGTATGGAATGTGCAGCACAGCTCGGGCTTGGGTGCCCCGCCGGGCCATTACGAGGCGAGGCTGAAGGTCGGTAACACCACGCTCACCCAGCCGTTCACGGTGTTGATCGACCCGCGCATCGCAGCCGAGGGCGTTACGGTGGCGGATCTAAGAGAGCAGTTCGAGCACAACACCCGCATGCGCGCGATGGTCGCCGAGGTCCGGACGCTCGTGGAGCGCGTCCAGGAAGCGGAGGGCATGACGCAAGGTGAGAATCGGGCGCGAATCGACGAGATCGCGGCGAAGCTGGTGACCGGGTCTGTGCGTTACAGCAAGCCGGGCCTTCAGGCGCACATCTCGTACCTCGCCGGCATGACGACCCGAGTCGACCAGAAAATCGGCCGCGACGCGATCGACCGATACCGCGTGCTCAGGGCGGATCTGGATGCGATCACGTCAGAGGTGAACCGTGTGCTAGGGCCGGGGGGCTGACGGGCCACTAACCTCCTGCAGGTATTTCGCACGAAGCACACCCGACTGATGGATCCGCAGGTTTCCCCGGGACCTGCGTCGTGCCCGACTCCTTGGCGAGGTGGTAGTGTCGAGCGCAAAGAAAAGATGACGATCGGGCTCTGGTCGCCTATTGTTCGTCCGTCAGCGATTCGCCAATCGCAAATCGACCCGAGTAGCTTACCATGGCGGCGTACACCTGCGAGAAGTGCGGCATGAGCGTGAACATGACCTGCGGACAGTGCGGACAGGCCCGGGTTCACGAGACCCTGACCAAAGACAACGGCGGCACCGTCGATGTGTCCAAGTGCCCTGACGGGCACGGCATGATCAAGTCACCCATGTGCTG
>JADFRS010000023.1:27335-33368 GCA_022561145.1 Gemmatimonadota bacterium | reverse complement strand
CCGTGGGGCTGTTCCCTGCTACCATGGCCATCAGCCCGGATGGCTCGATGCTCTACGCCGTGAATTTCAATCTGCACGGCGATCCGATTCCCAGTACGGTCTCGCCCGTGTTCACGCCGTTCATGGAGGTGTTCGCGCCGGTCGAGACGTGCGTGCGGCCCCATGGTAGCCGGTTCAGCGTGGACGGCACCCGGCATTACTCGGGCTGCCTGTTGAGCGACCAGTTGGTCGAGATCTCAACAGAGGTGCCGGAGGTTGTGAGGCGCCTCCGTCTCACGAGCGGCCACGAGGGGTTGGTCTCGGGAGACCAGAACGCGAGTGTGATACCCGCTGCGGGCGCGTGCCGGCCCACGTGGGTCGCGGTGGCGCCCGACGATGAGCACCTGTACGTCCCCTGCAACGGACGGGGCGAGGTACTCGAGATCGAGGCCGCATCACTCACAATTCGGCGCCGCTTCCCCACCGGACGCGGCCCGTACAACGCGGACGTGACTCCCGACGGCATGCACCTGGTCGTGACGCTCAAGGGTGACCAGGCGGTAGCCATCATCGACTTGGCGACCGGCGAGGAAACCCGCGTGAAAACAAGCCGCCCGGTGACGCACGGCGTCGTGGTCTCGCCGGACTCGCGCTACGCCTTCGTGTCCAACGAGGCCGTCGGCGCGACCCGAGGCACGGTGGACGTCATCGACATCGCGGCCGGCAAGCTGGTCGCGTCGGTGGACGTGCAGTATCAGCCCGGCGGAATCGGATTCTGGAAGATGGAGGGTGGGGGGCGGTAACCGTCCCGGACCCCCCAGCGGGTCTACCCGAACTCCATCCCCTGAGCGAGCGGCAGCTCGGTGCTCCAGTTGATCGTGTTGGTCTGGCGACGCATGTACGTCTTCCATGCATCGGACCCCGACTCGCGGCCGCCGCCGGTCTCCTTCTCACCACCGAACGCCCCCCCGATCTCGGCGCCGCTCGTACCGATGTTCACGTTGGCGATTCCGCAGTCGCTCCCCCGGTTCGACAGGAAGTACTCCGCCTCGCGCACGTGCTCAGTGAAAATGGCAGAGGAAAGACCCTGAGGCACACCGTTGTGGATCGCGACAGCCTCGGCGATCTCATCGACGGCCTGGGCCGGCGTGGCGTCGGCACTCCCATACTCGATGATGTAGAGGATCGGGGCGAAGGTCTCCTCCTGCACGATCGACCACTCGTTCTCGGCGGAGGCGATGCACGGGCGCACGTAGTGCCCGCCCGGGTAGGCGTCCCCGTCGAGCGGCTCCCCACCGAACAGGATCTCGCCGCCCGCCTCCTGCACGCGTCGCACGGCGGCCTGAAGATCCTCGACCGCCTGGGTGTTGACCAGCGGGCCCATCAGCGTGTCCGGATCCCGCGGATCACCGATGGGAATGTCCTCGTAGGCTCGGCAGAGCCGGCTCACCAGTTCGTCCTTGATCGAGGCGTGCACGATGATGCGGCGCGTACTCGTACAGCGCTGGCCCGCCGTGCCGACCGCTCCGAACAGGATCGCCGGTAATACCAGGTCCATGTTGGCGTGCGGCGTCACGATGATCGCGTTGTTGCCACCCAACTCCAGGATGGTACGCCCGAGCCGCTTACCCACGACTTCGGCCACACGGTAACCCACCGCGCAGCTTCCTGTGGCCGACACCAGCGGCACCCGACGGTCGTGGAGAAGCCTATCACCCACCGAGGACCCCTTCCCCACCGTGAGCGAAAAGATCGCCGGGTTCACACCGTTCTCCCGGCATACGGCCTCCGCGATCTTCGTGACCGCGATGGCTGAGAGGGGCGTCTGGCTGGCCGGCTTCCACAGCGAGGAGTCGCCACACACTGCTGCGATAGCCGCATTCCAGCTCCACACCGCTACCGGGAAATTGAACGCGCTGATCACCCCGACCACGCCCAGCGGATGCCACTGCTCGAACATGCGGTGATCCGGGCGTTCCGAGTGCATGCTGAGTCCGTAGAGCTGGCGGGAGAGGCCGGTGGCGAAGTCGCAAATGTCGATCATCTCCTGGACCTCACCCTCGCCCTCGACGCCGATCTTGCCCATCTCGAGTGTTACGAGAGCGCCGAGCTCGCTCTTGAGCTCGCGCAGCTTGTTCCCGAGCTGGCGGACGATCTCACCCCGACGTGGAGCGGGCACGGTGCGCCACTCCAAGAAAGCCTGATGCGCTCGATCGACGATGCCATCGTACTCCTCCTCGGTGACCTGGGTCACGGTGGCGATACGTGATCCGTCGATGGGCGTGGTCACCTCGAGCTCAGGGCCCGATCCGACCCAGTCGCCCCCGAAACCGCCAAGGTTGTTGTCCTCTATGCCCAGCCTCGCGAGAATCTCGCTCGCAACGGCGACGCCTGTGCTCATGCAATCGGCCCCTTCGGTAGAATCGTGACGTGGTGGCGATCTGGAGCCATTACTGGCACCAAGGAGGCGTAGTCTAGCAAAGGGAAAGGCGGGGGTCTACGGAGGAGGCTCTAGACCCCGCCCAATACCTCGTCCAGCAGGAAGAGGTCGGTGAGAAGCGCACGCACGTGGATCGAGGCGTTCAGGTTGTCGATCAACTGGGAACTGATACCGTCCTGCGCCAGAACCAAGCGGACGGCCGCCCGCGTCGCGTCTGCATCGCGTCGCAGCACGTCGATCATGTCGCGGTACGGCTCGGGCGGTTCCAGGCCCTCCGAGTCGACCACGGAGGCCATGGCGTCGGCGAGGCCGGTCAGGGCCTCCTCGGTGCGCTCGAGGAAACGTCTGACCTCACCACCCGACCGGCTGGCGCCCTCGCGGGTGAGGCCTTGGGCGGCATAGGCGAGGAAGAACTCATAGCTCTCCTCGATGGTCTCGATCCGTTGCCGGACCTGCTCGAGGCTCAAGGCGTGATTCTGGAGGTCACGGGGCCCGATCAGAGTCTTGCGGCACCGCCTCGGCGACACCACCGCCAAGGGGGGGCGCCTCTGCGCCGGTCGTCCCTTTCACCACCCACCGCTCGGGGTCGTGGTGCTCCAGGAACTCCTCCCTGCCAACCCAGCCGTAGAACATCGAGCGCGTGATCCACAGCTTTTCGGGCCGGATCGCGAAGTAGATGTGCGCCATGACCAGCGTGATGAGCGCCACGCCGGAGAGCCCGTGGAGCACGTACACGACACCCCATGTCGTGTCGGCCAGCAGATAGGGGTTACGCGTCCAGAACGGCGTCTCGACACGCACCATCATGAGAACGCCCGTGACGATCGCGAACCCGGCCACCACTGCGATCAGGTGATGGTAGAGCTTGTGGTCGGCCGGGTACTTCCCGGATCTCGTGTGCCCGTCGGTGCGGGTCAGGAATCCCTTGAGCAGTCGGAACACGTCTGCCACATCCCGCCCCTCGATCCACATGGACCAGAAGTCCTGCTGGAGGGTGGCATGCACGATGTGGTAGGCCACGCTCAAGATCAGCAGCACCCCCGCCATCCAGTGGATCGTGACCCACGCGAACTGAATGCCGAGCACCGGGAAGAATGCGGTGATCAGGAGCGTGAACATCGCCAGCGCCATCGTCCAGTGGAAGGCACGTGCGGCCACCCCGTGCCGCTCAATACGTTCGGGCAGACCAGCCGTACTTCCAGCCTCGGCGCTAGCAGGCTCGGACTTTTTGCCGGCACCCCACACAAAGACCGCATGGAACACGATGAAGGCGAGGCCCGCCCATGCCGCCGCCCACATGACATCCCAGGAGATCCCTATCAGGACCTCCTGGCTCCACGGATTGGCCGCCCTCCTGAAGATCTCCATCAGGCCTCCCGACCGCGGATCGCCCGCCGAATGAGGTTGCGCATGAGCGGACGCTTGAAGTCGTTATGCCGAAGCGGCTTGGATCCCCGTATGCCGGCTTCCCCGGCGGCCAAGCCAACGGCTTCGTCGGCCGGGCTCCCGATCAACACCGCCTCGGCCTCCGTCACCCGAACCGGAACCGGCGCCACGCCGTTCACGACGATGCGCGCATCCTGCACCGTACCTCCACTCACTCTCATCGCCGACGCCACGGTCACGAGCGAGAAATCCCAGGACTGACGGTCACGGACCTTCTCGAAGTAGAACCGCGCCCCCGACCAGGTCTCAGGAATGCGAATCTCCGTGAGCAGCTCATCGGGTTCGAGCACGGTCATCCGCGTGATGTCCACGGCGGGGCTCATGAAAAAGTCTTCGGCGTCGACAACGCGCTCACCATTCGCGCTTCGGATCACCATCTGAGCGTCGAGAGCGATCAGGGCGGGAGCGGTGTCCGAAGGATTGACCGCCACGCACCGGCTCGCGCCGATGATGCAGTGCTCGCGATTCATCGCCTTGGGCGCGGCCGCGTAGCAGATGTTGCCGCCGGCGCGGTAACACGGCCACCCACCACGGTAATACCAGCAGCGGGTGTCCTGGGCGACGTTGCCCCCAAGGGTGCCCTGGTTGCGGATTTGAGGAGTTGCCACGTGGGCGGCCGCCATCGACAACAGGGAGAAGCTCCCGACAACCTCGGGGCTGGTGGCCACTTCAGTCAGCGTGGTCATCGCCCCGATGGTGAGTCCTCCACCGTCGGCCGTGATTCCACGCATCTCGGAAATCGCGCCCAGATCGACCACAACCTCCGGGCGTTTTATACGGTCTTTCAGCCAGTCGAAGGTGTCGAGCCCGCCGGCCAGGGCCCACGCCGACTCCCCGTAGCGCGCCATGAGTTCGAGCGCATCGTCCAACCTCGCCGGACGGAAGAGCTCAAACGCGGGCATCATGTCTTGGATGACGGCCATGGTCTTTCTCCTCTCCGGTCAGACGTGAGTCTCGAGGGGTCCGTAGGGCTGCTCGCGGCCTTCCACGGCAGCCAGAATCATGTCGGCGGTGAGCGGCGTCCTGCATAGACACTGCCCGCCGAGTGCGTCTGCGATGGCCGACGTAATGGCGGCCGCGCCCGCCCCGAGGGGCGGTTCTCCGATGCCTTTCGCGCCCACCGGCGTCTGCGGGTCCGGGATGCCCACGGCGGCCCACTTCATCTCGAGTGGCACGTCGAGGATGCCCGGTGGGCGGGCAGTGTAAAACCGCTTCGCGAACGCCACGCCCCACTGGGGATCGAACACCCAGCGTTGGCTCCTGGCCATGCCCATACCCTGAACGCCGCCGCCATGGAGCTGGGCGGCGAGGCTCCTGGGATGGAGCACGGTTCCGCAGTCCGTGACTGCCGTATACTCCTTCACGACCACGTGCCCGGTCTCGAAGTCGACCTCCACTTCGGCAAACCCCACGACGAACGAATACGTGCTCCCCTCGTGTGGGTAGGTGTCCTTGGCCACACCCATGAGGCCCTCGCCCGCCAGGGCCTGGGCGGAGGTGACCGTCATCGCGTTGATGTCCTCGGGGAGGTCCTCGCCCGAGTACTTTCCGCCGAGCTGCGTGGCCCGGCGCGCCGCTCGAGAGAACGTCATGCCCACGGCACGGTCGCTCTTGCGGTAGACCCGACCGTCGCCCGTCTCGTAGTCGCCGGGCGAGCCTCCGAGGTCCCTCGCTGCGATCTCCTGAAGCTTTCGCTTGGCGTCCATTGCTGCAGCGTGGTTCGCGCGGGTGTGGGCGTGCGCGGTCTGGCTTCCCGCCTGCACCGAGCTCCAAGGCAGGTGACGCCTGGTGTCGCCCCACACGATCTCGACCCGATCCCAGGGCATGCCCAGCACATCGGCAGCAGCGCGAGCCGTGTCGGCGATCGAATGTGTGCCCAGGTTGCCGATGCCCTGGTGCACGTAGAGCTTGCCATCCTCGCGAATCATCATCAGGCCGTCGAACCCACTCGATCCACCCACGAAGCTGCTCACCCCGATGCCCACACCGGTCACCATGCTGCCGTTGCGCTGCCCGCTCCGAGCCGCTCGCTCCTCCCAGCCGAATAGCTCGACGCCCTGGTCGAGGGCCTCGCGCACGTAGGCGCTGGTCAACCCTCGGCGACCAGGTCCAAACACGCCGTTGTTGTCCGGAACGTTGATGTACCGGAGGGCCACACGATCGACGCC
>JADFRS010000023.1:0-27325 GCA_022561145.1 Gemmatimonadota bacterium | reverse complement strand
GCTCCAATGTCCAATGCCTCCCGTTGATAGGCGCTGGTGATCGGACCCTGGTTCCCGCCGTAACGGGCACTGTTGTCCGGTGCGTTGATCCGGCGAATGGCTAGGGGATCGATACCCAGCTCGCGGGCCGCCTTGTCCATGATTGGCTCGATCATGGACGTGATCTGGGCGCCACCGGGCGCGCGCTGGGCAGACTTGGGTGGCGTATTCGTGTAGACGGACACGCCTCCGAAACGCATGGCCGGAACCTGATAGGTGAGGCTGGCGATGTCCGCGGCTGTCCTGAAATCACCGGAGCGGCCGTAAGGCCCGTTGTCCTGTACGATGAACAATTCCATTCCGATGACACGGCCATCGGCGCGATAGCCGATCTTGACCTTGGCCTGGAATCCGGGGCGGGCACGCCCCAGGTAGGTCTCTTCGGCGCGAGTGATCCGGAGCATCACCGGCCGCCCGATCTTTCTGGACAACAGGGCCGGCACCTGCATGATCGTGCTGCCCGAGATCTTGCTTCCGAAGCCACCGCCACAGTACTCAGCGATCAACACCACGTCGTCGATCTCCAGGCCGAGGCCTCTGGCGATCGCCGCGCGGGTGCGAGCAGTGCTCTGTGTCGACCCGTGGATGAAGAGCTTCCCGTTCTGCCAGTACGCCATGCAGCTCCGGGACTCCAGTGGATGGTGGGTCAGCGACTGGTGGACGATGGTCTCATCCAGCACCAGGTCCGCCTCCTCGAAGGCAGCATCCACATCGCCGTAGCTCCACTCGTCTCCGGGTTGGCCCACAGGCATGTGGCCGTCCGCGACAGCCGCGAAGTCCTCCTCCGACCACTTTATGGTCTCAACGTCGCGGCCGATGCGCGTATTGCCGTCGAGCCTCGCGTTGGGACCATCCGGCCTCAGGCTGTCCAGTGGGTCTAGGACGAACGGCAATGGCTCCAGATCCAACCGGATCTTCTCGATGGCGTCGGCCGCCGTGGTCTCGTCGACCGCGGCCACGGCCAGAATGGCCTCGCCCTCGTAGAGCGGCTCGTTGGTGAGCGCCGGCTCATTCGGAGCACCGGGTTGTGGAACCTCGTCGGCCGTCAGCACACCGAAGACACCGTCCATGGCGAGTGCCTCGCTCGTGTCGATCGAGCGCACACGTGCGTGCGGCATCGGGCTCGCCAGCAGCTTCGCGAAGACCATGCCTTCCGCCCGGAAATCCTCGGAGTACTTGGCCCTCCCGGTAACCTTCGCGACGAGATCCGGAGGCGCGATGTCCCTTCCGATCGTCTTCTCGGCCATGATCTATGCCTCCCGGCGGGCGTACTCGGTGGCCCGCATGGCGGAAGTCAGGATTTTGTCGTAGTCACCACACCTGCACAGGTTGCCGGACAGCGCATGTGCGGTTTCCTCACGGGTCGGTGTCGGGTTGGCCTCCACGAGCGCCACCATGCTCATGATGAACCCCGGTGCACAGAAGGCGCACTGGAAGCCACCCTCGTCCACCACGGCCTGCTGGACGGGGTGCAGCGTGCCGTCCTCGCTCTCGAGACCTTCGATGGTGGTGATCTCGCGCCCGACCGCCGACTGCGTGAGCATTGAGCAGGAGTAGTGGTTGGTCCCGTCCACGAGCACCGTGCACGCTCCGCACTCGGCTCGGTCACATCCGAGCTTGGTGCCGGTGAGCCCGAGCTTGTAACGGAGTGTCATGGCCAGGGTTTCTTGCGGCAGAACATCTACGCGGCGCTGCTGGCCATTGACGTTGAGCGTGACCAGGCGCCCGACGGACCCCTGTATGGAGGGCAGCGCGAATACCGCCGCCGGTCCTCTGAAGAGATAGCCGACCGAAGAGGTCGCCGCGCCAGCGGCAATGACCCCCTTGATGAACCTACGCCTCGAGACCGTACGCTGGACGGCCTCCAAAAGCTCGATCTCGTTCATGGCGCGATTACCCCCGGCAACGGGTCCCACGGAGATATTTCCTGATTGGATCTGGGAACTATAGGCTGCCGGCTCGGGATAGGCGACCCCTTGTTACGGCCGGGGCTGACCACTCCCCAAAGTGGGGCGACAAAACGACGGCGGGGCGTCTCCAAGAGCTGAGGCGCCCCGCCGTGCTGTTGTGGAGTCGGTGAGCCCTAACGCACGTCGCCTTGCAGCTTCTTGAACACCGGACTCACCAGTATGGCAACGATCCCCACAGCGCCCACGGTCATCGCAACGTTCTGGAACAGGTCCGCGTAGGCCAGCTCCTGGAGCCGCCCAGCCACCAGGCCGGCGAACAAGTTTCCGAGGGCGGCACCGACGAACCAGATCCCCATCATCTGACCCACACGCCGCTCCGGCGAGAGCTTGGTGATCGCCGAAAGGCCGATCGGAGAGATGGCGAGTTCACCGCACGTATGCAGGAAGTACGTGACGATCAACCAGGAGGGCGATACCAGGTCGCCGGGGGTCGCGTTCGCGGAGCCCCAGGCGATCACGAAGAACCCCATCGACAGACCGAGAAGACCGAGTCCAAACTTCACCGGAATGGAGGGGTTGGCGTTGCGCCGCTCCAACCACACCCACATGGAGCCGAACACCGGCGCCAGCAAGATGATGAAGAGTGGGTTCACCGACTGGAACCACGACGCCGGCATCTTCCAGCCGAAGAACACGCGGTCGGTGAGGTCCTGCCCGAACAGGTTCAGCGACGAGCCGGCCTGCTCGAAGCCGGACCAGAAGACCGCGATCAGAAGGAAGAGCCAGAAGATGACGCCGATCTTCTTGTTCTCATCGGCGGTGTGGCCTCCCCACTTCCACACGTAGATGAAGTAGCTCGCCACCATGATGAGGACGCCCCACCCGAGGTACTCGGCGATCTCAGTGATCGTGAGATCGATCGTACCGATCGAGACCAGGTACCCGAAAAGTACTATCGCCGCGATGATGCCGAAGAAGGACCCGAAGAAGATCCGCGACTTGCGCGCGATCTCCTCGGCCGAGGCGTCACTCTTGAGCAGCCCCGCGGTGCCGAGGTACGGTGCGCCGCGCCGGTACTGGATGAGACCCAGCACCATACCCACGCCGGCCGCACCGAAGCCCCAGTGCCAGTTGTACCCTTCGCCCAGAAACCCCGTCGTGATCGGGCCGAGCCAGGCCCCGAGGTTGATGCCCATATAGAAGAGGGAGAATCCAGCGTCCCGGCGGGCTCCTCCTTCGGGATAGAGTTCGCCGACCATCGTGCTTACGTTGGGCTTCAGAAGACCCGTACCACAGATGATGAGGCCGAGGCCGAGGAAGAACGTGAACGTAGTCGGCACAGCCATGGTGAAGTGGCCGAGCGCAATGATGCACCCGCCAACGAAGACCGCCTTGCGTTGACCCCACAGGTTGTCTGCCACCCAGCCACCCGGCAGCGCCAAGATGTACACGAGTGCGGTGTAGAGCCCATAGATCGCCGCCGCAGTCGCTACGTCGAGTCCCATGCCGGCGTTCTCCCTCTCACCCCCAAAGGCGGACGTGGCGACATTCGTCGTCGCCGCGGTCATGAAGAGGATGAGGAGAGCGCGCATCCCGTAGTAGGAGAAGCGCTCCCACATCTCCGTGAAGAAGAGCGTGGACAGCCCCCGCGGATGCCCGAAGAATTCCTTGTCCGGGCCTCGGGGCGCCGACGGGTCGCTAGCGATCGTGCTCATAGGCTCGTGCAATCCTCTGAGTGATGTGGCTCCGTGCTCCCAGTGGGGTGGAGGCCCGAATCCGCCTGTGCGTAAGTTTCCGAACGCGTGAGGGCGGTCCCCACCCCCCCGCGGGCGTGACAAGCTGTGCGCTCGCCCGAAGTCCTGGCAAGCCCCAAGCCTAGAATTCTTCCTTGTGTTACACAGGCTCGTCCATCAACATGATGTACGATCGACAACAGGAGCATTGCAGTTTTGAACCGTGCCCCGCCTCCGCTACCGCTGACCGGACGGGCCGAGCTTCTTTCCTCTCTCGGCACCATTCTGGACGAAACCGAAGAGGGCCTCTCGCCGACGGTTCTCCTGACCGGCCACCAGGGCGTTGGCAAGTCACGCCTGGCCCAGGCCCTGTGCGAGAAAGCCGAGGCGCGAAGCTTTCACCTTGCCCGAGGACGCGCCTCCCCCATGGAGGTCAACCTCCCGTACGGCCTGTGGACCACCGCCCTCATGCCGCTGGTGAGACGCCTGGACAGCGACGCCCTCGCGACGCTGACGAGGGGGGGAGCCTCCGAGTTGGCCACCATCTTCCCCCACCTGGCAACGAACGGTGACACCTTACCTGTAGACGGCAGCATGCCGGGCGAAGTGAAGGCCAGGGTCTACTGGCGATTCGCCGATCTCCTGCGCGGTCTCTCTGCCCAGAAGCCCATGCTCATCGTGCTCGACGACCTGCACTGGGCCGATCCGTCGTCGCTCGACCTGCTCCACTTCGTGACCCGTCATGTGGAAGACTGCCCGGTGGGCTTCCTGGGGGTCGTGACGCCCGAGCTGCGGGAGCGAAACCCCGCGTTCGTGAAAGCGGAGCCCGCGCTGTTGGAGAACGCGAGAACGCTCACCGTCGAGGCCTTGAACGAGGAGCAGACCGGCCAACTGATCCACGACACCTTTCGGGTAGAGGCCGACATCAGCCGCTCCTTCGTGGCGGACCTGTTCGAGCGCACCCGGGGCAACCCCTTCTTCATCGAAGAGGTCCTGAAGGCTCTCGTTGCGGAGGGCAAGCTCTACCAACAAGGTGACACATGGCTCGGCTGGGAGTCCAAAGCCACCGACGTACCGGCGTCCGTCCGCGATGCGCTGCAGGCACGTCTGGGGCAGCTCTCGGACGACGCCCGAGAGACGATCGGGGTCGCCGCCGCCGCAGGCAGGCGTGCCACGTTCAACCTGCTCGAGCATGTGTCCGCGATCTCGGAAGAAGCTCTCATCCAGGCCCTTGACGAGCTCCGCACATTCGGGCTGCTCGACGAGACGACGGACGACGGGGCCGTACGGTACTTCTTCCACCACCCCCTCATCGAGGACGTCGTGTACTCAGGGCTCGGGCTGGCCCGTACGGGGATGCTACACCGCAAGATCGCCACGGCTCTGGAGGACGCGCTCGGCGCATCCTCCACGGAAAACATCGAGGAGATCGCCCACCACTATTCCCTCGCCCGCTCCAAGGGAGTCGACCCTAGGGCGGTGGAGTGCCTGTGTGCCGCGGGGCGGCGAGCGTTGGAACGGCACGCTTCAGAGGAAGCCATCCAATATCTTTCGGCGGCGGCAGCCCAGATCAAGGGCAGCGCTCCAGAGCAACGGGCCGAGTGGACCTGGCTGGGGCGGCTGGAAGAGGATCTGGCGCACGCGTATCAGAGAGTGGGCGACTACGACACGGCCAAGGGCCTTTGGTTGGGCCGGCTGGCATCGATATCGGGAGACGGCCATGGCGAGTTGACCGCCCGAATCCGGCGGCGGCTCGGGCAAGCAGCTTACTGGCAGGGCCTTCACGAAGAGTCGCTCCTACACTGCCAGGCCGGACTCGAAGAGATGGACGGGGTGCCACGCGAGGAGGAGGCCCGGCTGAGGCTGGTGCGGGGAATTACACTCGAGGCTCTTGGCCGAGAGGCCGAAGCCCGGGAAGACCTGATGGCCGCGCTTTCGATCGCGACCGAGGTCGGTGACAATGTGCTCCTCGCGCGGGCGCACAGGGGCCTCGCGATCATCTACACGTGGTCCGGCCATCCCGATAAGGTGCGGGAGCATGCCGCTGCGACGATCGAACTAGGTGAGGCCGCGGGCAACCGGCACTTGGTCTATTGGGGGCATTGGGCACTGGCGGTCATGGAAGGCTTCATGGGCGATACCGAGAGCCTGAAGCCACACATAGAGGAGTGCCGGCGCCTGGCGGCCGAGCTCCACTCACCGATCCTCGACGTGTGGACCTCGGAGGTGTCCGTGGAGTTGGCGTCGGCAACAGGTGATTGGTCTCGCGGGATAGCGCTCGGAGAGCAAGCAGTCGCACGCGCTCGTGCCCTGGGCCAGCGTACCCTGGTGCCACGCCTCCTGGTGTGGTTGGGCCTGATCTACCTTGGGCGAGGGGATTTGGAGCCGGGCAGTGAGTGCGTCGAGGAGGCGTGGACCCTCTCCGGGGCCGGCACGGACGGTGCGACCGAGATCCACACGGTTCTGCCCGCCCACATCGGAATGTGCGCGTGGCACACGGCTCGGGGAGAGTGGAGAGAAGCCATCGAACTGGGTGAACGGGGACTCAGGCTCGCGGAGGACACCGGCTACATCATCTGGGCACTTTACCGCCTGCTACCGGTTATCGCCGAATCGTACTTCCGATTGAACGATGTCCAGGGCGCCCGCGCCATCGGGGACCGGATGCACGAGTTCGCCAAGCGCACCGGGCACAAACTCGGACGTGCCTGGGCGGACGGGTTCGACGCCCTGGAGGCCTGGCACGGGGGTGACCTCGAACGCGGGGTCCAGCTTCTGCGCAGCGCCGCAGAGGCACTCGAGGCGGTCCCCATGATCCCCGACGCCGCTCGCATCCGTCGGCAGCTCGCCGGACGGTTGGCCGACATCGGAGACCGTGAAGGAGCGCTCACGGAGCTTCGGCACGTTCACGACATCTTCCGGCGCATGGGTGCGAAAGAAGAGCTTCGGAAGACCAGGATTCAATTCAAGGAACTCGACGCTCGTCCACCGGTCAGGGTGTCCGATCGTGGTGAGCACGGCCTGACGAGCCGCGAGCTCGAGATCGCCATGCTCGTCGCGGAGCGCTTGTCCAACAAGGCGATCGCCAAGGCGCTCAACATCTCGCCCCACACGGCTCGTACCCATTTGGCGAACATCTACCAAAAGCTTGGACTCAAGGGTCGCGGCGAGCTGGCGGACTTCGTTCGTGAGAAGGGAGTCACTCGCAGCACGCGTGCCGTGGGGGGTTGATTCGGCCGGGGCGGCGTCCGATGTCGTGAACGCGGGCCATCGGTTACCTTAGCCGCTGCGCTGCTCTGGCTAAGTGATCGAGGAACGGCAGCGTACAATCAGGCAAGGGGGGATACGATGATCAGGAAGACGACCGTCGGAGTGTTGGGGGGAGCGTTGTTGGTCGGCGCACTGGTGGGCACGACGATCCATGCCAATCCAACGTTGCTGTCGACTCTGGCCTCGGTCTCGCCGACGCCGCAGTCGGTGGGCGCACTTGCCTTTGGCCCGGAGAATATTCTGTTCGTGGGCGACACGAAGGGCGCCGCTGTGTTCGCGCTCGACGTAGCCGACATGGATCACGGCACCGGCGACCCTGTCGAGATGGACGGCGTGGATCGGAAGATCGCTTCGATGCTCGGCATCAACGCGTCCGATCTGGTCATCAGCGACATGGCCGTGCACCCGACTTCGCAGAACGTCTACCTGTCTGTAATGCGCGGCAGGGGCGACGGTGCGATCCCGCTCCTGATGCGAGTTACGGGCGCGGGAGAGATCGCGGAAGTCGCGTTCGAGGGCATGCGGTACTCGATGATGGAGTTGGCCAATGCCCCCGGGCCCGACCAGCGGTACGGCAGGCGCGCCTCCGCCCGGCAGTACTCGATCACCGACATGGCGTTCATCGAGGGCCAGGTCTTCGTGGCCGGCCTGTCGAACGAGGAATTCGCGTCGAACCTGAGGCGCATTCCGTTCCCGTTCGTGGACCTACAGTCGTCGACGAGCCTCCAGATCTATCATGTTTCGCACGGCCGGAACGAGACCCACGCGCCGGTGATGACGTTCATTCCGCGGGAGATCGGCGGCAAGACGCATATTTTGGCCGCCTACACCTGCACGCCGCTCGTACAGTTCTCGGCGGAGAACCTGACCCATGGACAGCACGTGATCGGCAAGACGATCGCGGAGCTCGGCGCCGGCAACCGGCCGCTCGACATGATTTCCTTTGAGGTGGATCACCAGGAGTACATCCTGATCTCCAATAGCCGCCACCCGCTCATGAAAGTGAACCCGGGCGACCTACCGGGCGCCGAGAGCCTGGAAGATCCGACCAAGGAGGCGGGGATCGGCTTCGAGACGATCGACGCGCCGGGCATCCGTCAGATGGACAACCTCAACGCCGACTACGTGCTCCTTCTCCAGCAGGAGGGCAGTGACGGCCCGATGAACCTCAGGTCTTTGAAGAAGTCCGCCCTCTAGGAGGGCAAAACCGAGGTCACCAAGAGCTTGGCTGGATGGCATGGAGGTGGCCGGCCGGCCGGGGCGCTTCTCGCCCTGGTCGCCGCCTTCTTCGTTTGGGTCGGAGTGCGGGCTGTATTGCCACCAGGTTCTGGACCGGCGGCCTCCGATGGCCCGCCTCGTATTGTGCTCGAAGAGCTCGGCAACGGCTCCGGGGTGATCGCGGTGAGGGGGCTCACGACCGAAGCCCTGCGTTTTCTCGCGCGGGCCCGAATGAACGTGGGTGAATGGCAGGCGATCTTTCCCGTTCGCACGGGCGCAGGGGACGATGAGCTGCCGCCCATCCTCGGAGCTTACGCAGTGGAAGACGGAAGGGTCGTATTCCGACCGCGCTTCCCTCTTGCCCCCGGCACCGTCTACCGCGTTCGATTCGAGCCGAACGCCGGGGAGCCGATCGAGGCCGAGTTCGACGTTCCCTTGGCGGATGCTCCCGCCACGCGGGTTGTCGCGATCTACCCGACGACCGCCACGGTGCCGGTCAACCTGCTCAAGATGTACGTGACCTTCTCGGCCCCGATGCGCTTCGGTGAAGCCTACGCTCACGTCCGCCTGCTCGATTCGGAGGGAGAAGTCGTCCCCGACGCCATTCTCGAGGTTCTGGAGGAACTTTGGGACCCGGAACGGCGGCGGCTGACCCTGCTGTTCGATCCCGGCCGCATCAAGCGCGGCCTGGAGCCCAACCTGACCCTCGGGCTGCCACTGCGGGAAGGCGAGAGCTACGTGATGGAGATCGACGCCGCATGGCGGGACGGCCTTGGCCGCCCGCTCGCCGCGGGCTTCACCAAGGCCTTTTCAGTGGGTGACGCCGACCGCACCACGCCCGACCCGACGCGGTGGAAGATCACCGCTCCCCGGGCGGGCTCCGGAGATCCCGTGGACATAGCGTTTCCCGAGCCGATGGACAGGGCACTGCTGGACCACATGATCGTCGTGGTCGGACCGTCCGGGGAGGTGCTGGACGGCCGGGTCGAGGTGGACGCTGCAGAGACGGCCTGGCACTTCGTCCCCAGCCGGCCGTGGCCCGCGGGTGACTACACCCTGGACATCAACCCCGACCTCGAGGACCTGGCCGGAAACAACTTGGCTCACCTGTTCGACGTGGACCTGAGCCAAGACGTGAGACTCTCGGAAGACGAAGCACGTGCCCGCCTTCCGTTCACGGTGCGTTAGGAGCCATGCCGGACTCACCCACGGGGCCGCCACACAGCTCCTTCGACCTCGCCGACGACGACTTCCGCCGGCTAGGCCACGAAGTGATCGAGCTCATGCTGGAGGCGTTGGCCGCCGAGAGCGCCGACCCGGTCCTGCGCCAGGCCAGCGGCGCCGAGATTCGCGCCCTGCTGGACGAGCCGCTCCCGGAGGAAGGCACCTCGGCGGATGAGGTCGTGGCACTCTGGCGGGACGCGGTGCTCCCCTACTGCCGCCGAAACGGCCACCCGCGCTTCTTCGGCTACGTGTGCACTTCGGCCGACCCGCTGGGCATGCTGGCCGACGCCATGGCCTCGGCGGTGAACCAGCCCGTCACGGCCTGGCGTTCGGCGCCCTCCGCCACCGAGGTCGAACGGCTGGCGGTGCGCTGGCTGGATCAATTGGTGGGCTTCGGCGGTCCGGCCGACCCTGGCATTCTGGTGAGCGGCGGCTCGGCCGCAAACTTTCATTGTTTGGCCTGCGCCGTCACCCGTGCCGAGTCCCGCGCGGGTTTGCCCCCCGGCTCTCGCGCACGCTTGACCCTCTACATGTCTCGCGAAGCGCACGTCTCGATGCGAAAAGCCGGGCAGGTTCTCGGCCTGCCCCCCGACCAGGTGCGCCTGCTCGGCGTGGACGAGCGCCGCCGTCTGCGGATGGACGAGCTCGCGGATGCGGTGGCGCGCGACCGCGAGCTAGGGCTGTTTCCGGCGGCCGTGTGTGTCTCGGCCGGAACGGCCAACACCGGCGCGATCGACCCGCTGACAGAAGTGGCCCGCTTCTGCGAGGATCAAGGCGTGTGGCTGCACATCGACGGAGCCTACGGCGCCCCGGCCGTGTTGACCGAATCGTACAGCTGGATGGCCGAGGCGTTCTCGCAGGCGGACTCGATGTCGCTCGACCCGCACAAATGGCTTTTCGCGCCGGCCGACGCGGGCTGCGCGCTGGTGCGTGACGAAGAGGCCGCGAGGAAGGCGTTCACAGTGGCGAGTGAGTACACCACGGTCACACAGACCGACCCGATCGAGCGGTACGCCTTCTTCGACTACGGGCTGGAGATGTCCCGCCGCTTCCGCGGCCTCAAGGTGTGGACGATCCTCAAGGCCCGGGGCGTGGGCCGCATCCGCGCGGCGATCCAGCACGACATCGACCTGCGGCGACGGCTCGACGAGCGTATCGATGCGGAGCCGCGCCTCGAGTCACTGGGCTCGGAGCTGAGCATCGCCTGCTTCCGGTACCTGCCCGAGGGCGTGGGCCAGATCGATCAGCTGAACCGCGCCAACCGGACGATCCTCGAGACGCTCGTGCGCGAGGGACACCTGTACATGTCACCCACCGAGCTGGACGGCCGCTACGCCCTGCGCGCTTGCATAGTCAATTTCCGCACTCGACCCGCCGACATCGACTTTCTGGTGGAGGAAGTGCTCCGGCTGGGATCGACCCACCTCTAGGAGCCCACCCACCCTACCGGTAATTCCCGAACATCAGGGTTTCACCCGCCGAGTTCCCGGCGAGCCTCCTCGAAGACCCTACGAGCCTCGGTCACGGCGTCGCGCATGGTCTGCGTTGGCGGATACAGCGAGCCGGGCCGGACCCCGCTCCCGTTCAGGGAGCGGTAAACCCGCTGAATCGAGCGAGCGGCGGTGCGCATGCGAGCCTGCGGTGTGTCCGGGGGGCCGGAACGCCGGCCGAAGCCACCTCCGCCAGTGATGCCGGCCGCTTCCATGGCGTGCTGCATCTCGGAGCTCATCCTGAGCGCATCGAGCATGAACCGCTCCCTCGCCTGATACTCCGCCAGGGTGATGGGCATATCCGGATCACCCTGGACTTCCACCGTGGTGCTCGCCGAGGCACCGCCGGCCTCCACCGTCAGGGTGTAGGTGCCCGGTGAGACCCATGGGCCGCGGTCCTCCACGGACCGGGCCAGGCGATCGTCTTCGAAGCGACTCCAGACGTCGGGCTCACCCGGCCGGGCGTTGCGGAGATCCCAGTTCACACGGTGTACCCCCGCGCTGCCGGGGACCGTCATGGCCCTGACCATCCTTCCGTTCCGCGCGGTCACAGTGAGGGTGGCGTCCCCAGAGCCCTGGGCGATGCGATAGGTGACGATGGCGCCGTCCACGGGGTTATCGCCGGCGAACTCCGCGTCGCCGCGGTACGACGTGTCCTTCTTGTACAGCTTCAGGCGAGCGGGGGCCACGCTGTAGACCGTCACCGGGACAGAGGCGGATGCGAACTCGGTGAAGGGGCGTGTGTCGTCCAGAATCCAGATGCTCCGGCCGTGTGTGCCCATTACCAGGTCCTTCTCACGCGGATGGATGAGGATGTCGTCATAGGCGGTTGTGGGGAGGTTGGGCATCTTGGCCCAGTGCGCGCCGGCGTCGGTGCTGGCGAACATGGCGTGCTCTGTGCCGAGGAAGAGCACGTCGGTGTTGTCCGGGTGCTCGATCACGACGTTTACCGAGCCCATGCCAGGCAGCCCGGCGTGCAGCGGCGTCCACGTGGCGCCGAAGTCCTCGGTGCGGAAGATGTAAGGTGCGAAGTCGCCGCGGCGGTGGGCATCGAACGAGGCGTAAGCCGTGCCGGGCGCGCGCAGCGAAGCCACAATACGGCTCACGTACGTGCCGTCGGCGATGCCCGGGACGTTTCCGGAGACCTCATTCCACGTGGCGCCTCCATCGCGACTCACCTGGAGATTCCCGTCGTCGAAGCCCACCCAGAGGATGGCGGGGTCCAGGGGCGACTCGGATAGTGTGACGGCTTCGCCGAAGCTCCCCGTACCGTCGTTGGGTGAGATGGTCATGTCCCGGCCCAGCACGCCCATGAGCTCGACGTCGTCGCGGTCGATCTGACGGGTCAGGTCGTCGGTGCGCCACCAACTCTCCCCGCGGTCCCGGGAGATGAAGAACCTGTTTCCGGCGACGTACAGGACATCCGGATCGTGTTTGGACAGCGCCAGCGGCGAGGTCCAGTCGAAGCGGTACTCCTCCTCACCGATACCCGCCCCGGGGGAGATGTCCAGCATGTCTCCGGTGTAGATGTCGTAGCGGTGGTAGCTGCCGTCGTTGGACGTGCCGTACGTGTAGCGGGCGTCCCGCGGGTCGGCCTGCCAATACATGCCGTCGCCAAAGCCGTTCTGCATCCAGTCGTCGTTGAGGATGCCCGCCCAGCGGCGGGTCTGGGACGGACCCATGAACGAGTGATTGTCCTGGAGGCCACCGTACACCCAGTAGGGGTCACGCATGTCCACGCCGATGGCGTAGAACTGGGCGATGGGGAAGTTGTTGAGCTTCCGGAAGTTCACGCCCCCGTCGTAGGTCTCGTGAAGGCCGGCGTCGCCGCCCAGGTAGAAGTGCTCGGGATCGCTCGGGTCGATCCACATGGCGTGGTGGTCGGCGTGCACGCCCACGTCGTAGGTCGGCCTCACGGCGATCTCGGTGAACGTGCGCCCGCCGTCGTCGGACTTGTTGGACGACCTGGCCAGCTGGTAGACGAGATCTTCGTTGCCCGGATCGATGAAGATCTCGGAGTAGTACATGGGCCGCCCGTTCAGCGAGTTCACCCGCTCCCAGGACGTTCCACCGTCCTCTGTGCGGTAAGTGCCCTGCTGGGCCGAGTCGGCGTGTTCGATGAGGGCGTTGAGGACCCTGGGGTTGGACGCCGAGATGGCCAGGCCGATACGGCCCATGTCGCCCTCGGGGAGCCCGTTGCTCAGCTCGACCCAATGATCGCCGCCATCGGTGGTCATGTGGATGCCGCTACCGGGACCTCCTCCATTGAACCCCCATGACCGGCGGAGCCTCTGGTAGGTGGCGGCGTAGATCAGGTTGGGATTGGACGGATCCATGACCATGTCCACCACGCCGGTGTACTCGTCGATGAAAAGGACCTTGTCCCAGCTACGGCCGCCGTCGCGGGTACGGTACACGCCGCGGTCGTGGGAGGGAGCCCACAGGTTGCCCAGAGCCGCCACGTAGGCCACGTCCGGATTCGTGGGGTGGATTTCCACCTTCCCGATGTGCCGTGTCTCGGCCAAACCCAGGTGCCGCCAGCTCGTGCCGCCGTCATCGGAACGGTAGACGCCGTTGCCCCATGAGGTGCTCTGGCGGTTGTTCTGCTCACCGGTTCCCGCATAGATGATGTCGGGGTTCGACGGCGCCAGTGCGATGTCGCCGAAGGTGCTCACCGCCATGGTATCGAAGACGTTGATCCAGGTGTGGCCGCGATTGGTGCTCTTCCACAGCCCACCGGATGCCGAGGCCACATACAGCGTGGACGGGTCCCCCGGGATGGCCTCGATGTCATGGACCCGCCCACCGGTGACCGCGGGCCCTATGACCCGGGGCCGAAAAGCCTCCATGTCCGAGGTGGTGATGGCTGTCTGAGCGGCGGTGGCCGCAGGAGCGAGCGCCAAGGCGAGAATGCCGAGCGCGTGGGTCATGGTGCGGGGCTTCATGGGGGATCTCTCCCTTGATGCGAATGTGCGTTCAGTCTTTCGGCGTCGGGTCGCCCGATGCGGCTCGGTCAGAGGCTCGCGAACGACGCCAAGGACCTCTGTGCGGCGAACTCCTCACAGTAGGCGTGGAGTTCGTCGAGATCCTTGGGCGGGTCGGGGTATCGCTCAACCGCGCGCCGAGGACCGCGGCGGACGTGCGGATATCGACCAAGTCCGTGTGGGCCTCCTCACGACCCGACGACATATAGTCGCACAGCCAGCTAGATGTCAATGAGGCGCCGGAGTACAGCAGTCGTACAATTGTACAGCTCCCTGGAATGCTTTTTGAGGATCGCTCTGAAACCCCGCTTTCCCCGCCGCCGTACGGAAGTCGACGCACTGACCTGGGGCCCCAGAAGGCCCCCGACCCGAGATGGGGAGGCACTGCGCCGGGAGTAGGAAAAACCTAGAACGGCTCCGCGATCTTGACCGAAGCGCGGGCCTGCTCGGCCGACGTCTCCTGGCGCACGGCATTGAGGAACGCAGCAAACCCGCGTGCGAAGTCCTTAGAGAGGCCGAAGTTGATCCATGGGCCGAGACGGCCGGTGACATGCTCGGCCCTGCTGAGCCGCTCCAGTACCTCCAGGTTGATCGGCACGATCACCGTCTCGAGGTAGCCGCCGCCCACCATCCGGTAGCTGTACAAATCGGGATCGGGATGCTGAGCAATCAGGATGATCTCGCCGTCGACATCGAGCAGGACCCTCCGGTTGCGTGCGAGCATCGGCTCCATGGTGTCGCGGGCCGCCTGGATCACGAGGGACACCGTGGCGTAGGGCCGGTCGCTCCGTTCGGGCGAAGTGAACATCGCCCCGAGGTAGAGCCGGACATTCCCGGGCACACCGCGAAGGCTGCAGTCCTCCACGCGAAGGGGCGTAAGGGAGAGGCCCTCGTCATCGAACCGTAGGTGCTCGACGACCCTAAAGGCCGTCGGCTGGGCAGGGGCCGACGCGCATCCGATCGTACCCAGCAGGGCGCCTCCCAGCGCCATCGAAAGAACTACCGTGCCTTTCATGATCCCAGCTCCCTACAGACTTCAGTTCCGTGCCCCAGCTTCCATCCGACATAATTAAAGACAAGAACCGTGCCGGGTCCGCGGCTACGGCCCAAACACAACTGTGGTAGGGACGACAGGCAGGTCCAGGACATGGCGGACCAACGGCATCAGGCGGAAATTTCTGCCCCCAAACCGGAAAATCATGCCGGTTTTCGGTGCCCCGCCCTCGTGCCGTCGCCCGCTAGGATATGGGCGTCGGCCCCGGTGGCACGTGCTCCTTCAGATAGCGCGTAAGCAGACCGTAAAGGTGCAGAGTCGTGCCCCGGCCCTCGAAGATACCATGCGACCGGTTGGGATAGGCCATCATCGTGAAGACTTTGTTCCTTTCGATCATCGCGTTGATGAGGGCCTCAGACCCCTGGTAGTGGACGTTGTCGTCCCCGGTGCCGTGGATCAGCAGCAAGTTCCCGCTGAGCCCGTCCACATGGTGGATCGGCGAGCCGCTCCGATACCCGGCGGCGTACTCCTCCAGAGTGCCCGAGTACCGCTCCTGATAGATGGCGTCGTAGTAGAGTTGGTCTGGCACAGGAGCGACCGACATGCCGGTTCCATACAGTTCGGGATAGCGGAACATCATGTTCAGGGTCATGGAGCCACCACCACTCCAACCCCAGATCCCGATGCGGTTGGCGTCCACGAACGGCCACTCTCGAATCGCTCGGTTGGCGGCTGCTTGATCTTTGGACGCGAGCGTGCCGATGTCGCCGTGTACGATCTTCCGCCACTCGCGCCCTCGGGGAGCGGGTGTGCCGCGATTGTCTACGCTGACCACCAAATAACCCTGCTGGGCGAGCATCAGGTGCCACAGGTACCGGCTCCCACCCCAACGGTCCACCACCGTCTGGCCCGCAGGCTCCCCGTAAACGTAGAACAGCAGAGGGTATTTCCGTGACGGGTTGAATTCTGGCGGCTTCATCAACCATCCGTCGAGCTGTACGCCGTCGTCCGAGTCCACCCGAAAGAATTCGACTTCCCCGCGCGCAAGCCCGTCCACCGCCGCCTTGAGGCGCGTGTTGGCGGCAAGCGTGCGCACTACCCGATGGTCGGGTAGGCTCACCAGGCGCACGGTATTGGGCACTCCGAACGAGGAGTGCGTCTGGAACGCCCAGCGCCCATCGTGTGAGAGTTGGTAGCTGTTGGTGCCCGCATCCGACTCAGGGGTGAGCCGCTCGGGCTCACCACTTCCGTCCAGCCGGCTACGGTAGAGGTAGCGCTGCGTGGGGTTGTCCGGCGATGCCATGAAGTAGAGCCACCCACCGTCTTCGTCGATCAACTCGATGCTGATCACATCCATGGGCCAGGGCGTGATAGGAGTTTCCCCACCGGACCGGCTCACGGAGTAGACGTGTTTCCAGCCCCCCTTTTCGCTCACCCAGGTGAACCGTCCCCCTCCCTCGAGCCATCGAAGGTCGTCCACCACGTCGACCCAGGCCTCGTCACGGTCCGTGTGCACGGTGCGCACCGCGCCGGTCGTCGCGCTAGCCAGCAACACGTCGTTGGTGTCTTGGGCGCGGTTCAGGTGCTGGAGGACGAGCTCCTCGGAGTTGGCCGCCCATTCCATGCGGGCGATGTAGTTGTTGCGGGGATCACCCGGAACGTCCATCCACCGCACGGGGCCGCCCGCCGCCGAGATGACACCCACGCGAGCCGAGGACAGGACCTCACCGACCTTGGGATACGGGATTGAAGTGACCTGCGGGTACAGCGAGTCCGTATAGTTGACGAGCAGGAAGTTGCGCACACCCTCCGAGTTCAGTTGCCAGAACGCGATGCGCTCTCCGTCCGGGCTCCACCGGAAGCCGTCCTGGATACCGAATTCCTCCTCGTACGCCCAATCGAACGTTCCATTGATCATGGTCGGCGAACCGTTTTCGGTAAGCCGCGTGACCGAGCCGTCCGAGAGGCGCTCAACGTAAAGGTCGTTCTGACTCACGTAACCCACACGGTCGCCCTGAGGTGAGAACTTGGCGAACATCAAGGTGGCTTCCTCAGCGTCCCCACCGAGCTGCTGAAGACCACCGTTCTCCAGATCGAGCACCCAGTAGTCGCCGCGTGTATTGTCACGCCAAACGCGGCGGGTGTTGGTGAAGATCAGCACCTTCGATCCGTCGGCCGACCAGGTGTAGTCCTCTACAGCCAGCGGCGAAGCGGCGCCGGTTGGCGTGAGGTTCTCCGCAGAAACCAGCACCTCGGTTGCGCCGGTCTCGGGGTCGTAACGCACGATGTCGAAGGCGGGCGCGCCCGAACGCGCGACCTCCAAAGTCGTATAACCCGAGCCGTCCTCCAGCCAGCGGGCCGGTCCGAACCGCTCGGAGGCGAACTCGGGTGAAGCATAGATCCGCTCCAGAGTAAGCAGCGACGGATCCGGCGTCTGCGCGCCGATCGCGACTGCGCTGACCTGGATCAAGACTACGGCACGCCAAAGTATCCCGAGCTTCTTCACCCGCATGTCGGTGTTCTCCTTGGAGTCAGTTCGAGTTTGTACGCTGCCGGAGCCGTAGGGTCAGGAGCACCACGTACACGGTCGCCGCGACCAGCGGCCACAACGTGTCCGCCTTCACCTGCCAGTAGAAATGCAGCAGACCCAGCGCCACGGCAACGTAGACGAGCTTGTGGAGTTTCTGCCACCGCTTCCCCAAGCGCCGCACCCACCCTCGGGTCGACGTGACGGCGAGCGGAATCAGCAGGAGCCACGCCGCGAACCCCACCACGGCGTACGGGCGCTTGGTCAGGTCCTCCAGTATGAACTCCCAATCGAGGGTCTGGTCGAGCACCACGTAGATGAAGAAGTGCAGCGAAAGATAGAAAAACCCGAAGAGCCCCAGGATGCGCCGGATTCTGATGAGGATGTTCCAGCCGGTCAGCCTTCGGAGCGGCGTGATCGCCAGAGTGGCCAGTAGGATGATGAGCGTGAAATCACCCATCCGGTGGAGGAGCGTGTCGACCCCATCCGCCCCGAGCTGCCGCGTGAACGTCAGCCACACGAGCCAGCCCAGCGGGCTGAGGGCCAGGATCCACGTGGCGAGCTTGAGAAGAAGGACCCGACGCTTTCGGGCCACCGTGACCATCACGCCGGCGCTCGGGAATCCGGAATCAGAAGTTGACCCGCAGGTCCATCCCGTCGTAGAGGTGCGCCACCTGATCCCCGTATCCGTTGAACATCCGCGTCGGGATCCAGTTTCGCCTGGGGATGAAGCCGAAGGACCTATCGGACAGCCGGTCCTCGCGCGCTTGAGACCAGCGCGGATGGTCCACCTCGGGGTTCACGTTGGCGTAAAAGCCGTACTCGTTGGGGGTGGCGATCGCCCAGGAATTACGCGGCATCCGCTCGGTGAAGCGCATCTTCACGATGCCCTTGATACCCTTGAAGCCGTACTTCCACGGAATGATCAGGCGGAGAGGGGCGCCGTTCTGGTTGGGTAGATCTCTCCCATACACGCCGGTCACAAGGATGGTGAGGGGGTGCATGGCCTCGTCCAGGCGTAGGCCCTCCACATAGGGCCACCTGAGCACGCGGCGCCGCTGGCCCGGCATACGGTCGGGATCGTACAGCGTGGTGAACTCCACGAACTTGGCGTTGCCGTTGGGCTCCGCCCGGTCGATCACGTCCTTCAAGGGGAAGCCCCGCCACGGGATGACCATGGACCATGCCTCCACGCAGCGAAGGCGGTAGATGCGATCCTCCATCTTGCTGGGTTTGATGAAGTCCTCGAGGTCCAACGTCCCCGGGTTGGCGCATTCGCCCTCGACGGAGATGCTCCAGGGACGCGTCTGGAACTCCTGGGCGTTCCGCATTGGATCCCGCTTCCCGGTACCGAACTCGTAGTAGTTGTTGTGCATGGTGATGTGCTCGTAGGGATTCAGCTCTTCGCCCAACTCGGAGCGCATCTGGCTCCAGTCCACCTGTTGGTTCGGACCTTCCTGGCCGGAGAGGTCACGGCCCCGTCCCAGAAGCACGCCACCGGCGGTGCCGGCCACGGTCAGCTTCGTCGCGTCGGCGATGAACTTCCGCCGGTCGAGGTACACGCTCTCGGGAGTGATCTCCGATGATGGAATGTCGTTGGGTTTCCGAATCAACATCGCTCTTTCCCGGATTTCGTGGCCGCAGGCCATCAAGTTCCCTTGGAGTCCATATTCCCGGGTGACGCGCCGTTGTTCCCCACAGAGTCCTTGTACCGAAGGGCGTGGCGCCGCAAGTTTGACGGGGAAGAAAGCACTCGAAACCTGAGAAGGCACGCATGAGACAACGCTGGGTGCTGCCCGTTGCCGGGCTCTTGCTCGTGGCCTGTGGGGACGCCGTCACGGCGCCGGATGCCGTTCGGTCCATGGACGAAGCGACCGCCACGGCCGTCGCGGCCGCAGTGGTTGAGGCCTCCGACGCGAGGCTACCCTACCTGCCCGCTCTGGTGCGTCAGGCTCGGGAGGCGATCGAGGCGAGCGACGGCAACGCTGAGGCCGTCACCGCGTTCCGGCGGGCGCGGCGGGCGCGCCACGCGGCCCACGAAGCGTTGGTTGCCGGGGACCAGGACGAGTACAAGCGCTTGAAGCGCCTCGAGCTCCGTTTCACGCTGGGAGGCGTGATCGCGGCGCTCGGTACGGGCGTCGTGTCCGACGCTCTCGCTGGGGTGGACGCGGCGATCGCGCGCTGGCAGGAGCGGACGGCGGGAAAAGATGTGCCGCCGCGGTTCGCGAGGATCTTCGAGCGAGTGCTGAACCTGGCGGAGAGGGCGCGCACGGCGGACTCGGCCGTGGCCTCGCTCTACTTCTCGGTGAGCGCGACCGAAGCGATCCTCTCGCTTTCGCCACGTCACGTGGCTCGACGAGCCCTCGGAAAGGCGGCACTCCTGTTCCGCGCGGCACGGGCCGCCGTGGGTGACGGTCCTACGGACGACGAGGCCGCGGCGCTCAGGCGTGCGCACCATCTCATCGATGTGGCCGAGGAGGGGTTCGAGGCCAAGGAGTGGAGGCTTGCCATCCGTGCAGCCAACGCATCCGCGGACCTCTCGCAAAAGGTCCTCGACGGGCGAGCGCCTTAGCTTCCGAGGCCTGCCCGGTAGACCGATTCGGCCCGGCCGGCTTCACGCCGGCCGGGCCGTCTTGCCCTCCATCCCGGTTCTCGGCCATAGTTCTGCTCCTTCAGGAGGTAATCGAATGAGTAAGTTGCGCGTGCGGCACGCGATACTCGGAGCAGTCCTATTTCCCTGGTTCACAGCCGGCTGCGTCGGCAACGACGTCGGGGAGGGGTCTTCGATGGACGGGAACGTCCAGGGACTACTGAATCAATACACGACCGTGCGCTTGTCGGCCGATCTGAGCGCCCTCTCCGATGCGGATCGCGCCGTCGTTCGGCATCTGCTCGGTGCCATGGACGCCATGGACGACGTCTACTGGCAACAGGCCTACGGTGACCGGGACGCCCTGCTCGACAACGTGGAGGGCGAAGCTGCCCGCCGCCTTGTCGAGATCAACTACGGGCCGTGGGATCGTTTGGGCGGTGATGCGCCCTTTATCGAAGGCGTGGGAGCCAAACCCGCGGGTGCCAATCTGTATCCGGCGGACATGACGGAGGAAGAGTTCGAAGCCGCTACCGCCGCCGCTTCCGATGGTGGCGAAGCGCTCCGTAGCCTGTACACGTTGGTCCGCCGCGCGGGTGACGGCTCGCTGACCGCGGTTCCTTACCACGAGGCCTTCGCTGAACAGCATCAGGTGGCCGCGGAAGCTCTTCGACGAGCCGCCGAGGCGGCCGAAGAGCCTGGCCTCAAGCGCTATTTGAGCCTCCGCGCCGACGCCCTCCTGACCGATGAGTACCAGGCAAGTGACCTGGCCTGGCTCGACATGAAGGACAACGCTGTCGACGTCGTGATCGGGCCGATCGAGACGTACGAGGACCTGCTCTTCGGTCGCAAGGCGGCCCACGAGGCGTACATCCTCATCAAGGACCAGGCATGGAGCGAACGCCTGGCGCGGTTCGCGTCGCTGCTGCCGGGGCTCCAGCGCGGACTCCCGGTGCCGGAGGCGTACAAGCGCGAGATGGCGGGATCGGACTCGGACCTGAACGCCTACGACGTGGTCTACTACGCCGGCCAGGCCAACGCCGGGTCCAAGACGATCGCGATCAATCTTCCGAACGACGAAGAGGTCCAGCTCGCCAAAGGCACTCGGCGGCTCCAGCTCAAGAACACCATGCGGGCCAAGTTCGACCGGATCCTGGTGCCCATCGCGGGGGAGCTCATTGCCGAAGACCAACGCTCCCACGTCACGTTCGATGCATTCTTCGCAAACACCATGTTCCACGAGGTAGCTCACGGGCTGGGCATCAAGAACACCATCGACGGTTCGAGCACGGTCCGCGGCGCACTGCTCGAGACGGCGTCGCCCATGGAAGAGGGCAAGGCGGACGTGCTCGGCCTCTACATGGTCACCAGCCTGCTGGAAAGTGGGGAGATCACCGAGGGCACGATCGAGGACTACTACGTCACGTTCATCGCCAGCATCTTCCGCTCCGTACGGTTTGGGGCGACGAGCGCCCACGGCCGAGCCAACATGGTGCGCTTCAATTACTTCCAGGAGCGCGGCGCCTTCACTCGTGACGACGCCACGGGTACGTACCGGATCGACTTCGAGGCGATGCGGGAGGCCACGAACGGTCTCTCGGAGCTGATTCTGACGCTACAGGGTGACGGCGACCACGACGGGGCCGCGGCGCTGCTGGCCGAAAAAGGCGTGGTGGACCCAGCGTTGCAGGCCGACCTGGATCGTCTAGGCTCGGCGGGCATTCCGGTGGACATCATCTTCGAGCAGGGCGAGTCGGTGCTGTTCGGGGGGTAGGGGCCTAGGCAACCCGAAAGTGGACGGCGCGGCCGCCAGCGGGCGACCGCTCAGCCGCTCACCTGGTACCTTTGCGTGCCCTCGTAGGCCTCCAAGCCATCCTCGTTCCGGAACGTGATCCTGGCCGCTCCCCGGCCGCGCATGCGCGCGCAACCATACTCGCCATCCTTGTTGATGGCGACAAACTTCTCGCTCGGAATGAAGTCGTTGCTGATCGCGCGATACTTGTTCACGATCATCTCGAGAGCGTCCTCGCACGCCTGTTGGGGCGAGCGGCCATCGCGCATTCGCATGACGATGTAGTACGACGCACACGACTTGATCACGTCCTCCCCGCGCCCCGTAGCGCCGGCGGCTCCCACCTCGTTGTCGACATAGAGACCCGCACCGATCACCGGAGAATCGCCGATGCGGCCGTTGATCTTCCAGCTGAGTCCGCTGGTGGTAGTGATGCCCGCTATATCGCCATTCTCGTCGACGGCCAGCACGTTGGTGGTGCCGTAGTGGAATTCATCAGGACCGTCGAGGAAGCCGGTTTGGTTCCCACCGCGGTCACGAAGATGATCAGGCGGGCCCCAGTCATCAGACTCGCCTCGGCGCTCGCGCCAGCGCAGCCAGGCTTCACGCGACTTCGCGGTGAGCAGGTTGTTCTCTTCGAACCCGAACGAACGCGCGAAGTCGAGCGCGCCCTTCCCCACCAGCATCACGTGATCCGTGCGCTCCATGACGAGACGAGCCACGGACGCTGGCGTCTTGATGTTCTCCAGCGATGCCACCGACCCCGCATTGTACGTGCGACCGTCCATGATAGACGCGTCCAACTGAACCACGCCGTCCTCGTTGGGGAGGCCGCCATACCCCACACTGGAGTCTTCGGGATCGACCTCGATCACGTTGGCTCCCTTTTCGACGGCGTCGAGCGCGGAGCCTCCGGAGTCGAGAATCTCCCAGGCCTCTCGCATGGCGTTCTGCCCGGTCTCATTGGTGTGGCTCGTGATGATCAGCGGCACGCCGTGAGCGCCGCGCACCCGGCCTCCCAGATCCGCAGGAAGCCGTCCGAGCGCCAACGCTCCCGCACCCATGCCGACACTGTGCCGGAAAAATTCTCGCCGATCGAGTCCAGATCCGTTGCTGCTCATCAGTCTCTCCCTTGTCGTGACTGGCGGACCGCCCCCGGCGCCGCGCTGTGCAGATGTAGGGGATTAGGTACTGGGACCGCAACCGTGGACTAGCACCCGACGGAAAGCGGGCGAAGCCTCCTCGGATTCTTCGTCAGCTTTTCTACGAACCGTCGCGTGTACGCACGAATGCTGGTGCGGCTCGGGTCGAGATACACCTCGATGAGGTGCAACGCTCCAGGTGGATACGCCGCCAACCGCGCCACCGCACCGGATGCCAAGAACTCATCGACACGTCGCGTCAAACGGATCCTGACGGCAACACTAGCAGTGCGGTGACCGTGAGAAGCGCGTCACCGGCCACCCACAACCGGACCACTCCGATGTCAGCGTTGGACGCTAAACCGCAGTGGAGCTTCAGCCCGGGTCTTAGAACCGCGACGAGCGCAGCCAAACGTCGGCCCGAGCCCAGGCGGCATCGAACTCGGCGCGGACTTCATCGGCGGCGCCCGCTCTGCCCTGCGCCCGAAGAGACTGCTCGAGGCCGACGAGGGACCACCCGTTTCGCGGGTGGTCCTCCAGGGCCACCCGGTATACGCGCTCGGCCTCGGCGGGGCGGCCGGCTTCGAGCAGGACAGCACCCAGCCAGTGTCGAGCCGAGAAGTTGAGCGGCTCGGGCTCGTCGTAGCGGAGCCCATCCTCCACCGTGACGGCCCGTTTCAGAACCTCGATCGCGTGCTGCATCCGACCGTCCTCGACGGCGATCTCCGCCTCCAGGATGCCGCCAACCACCGCGAGCAGGTTCTCGGCCGGATGGCCACGGAAGACGATCGAGTCACCGAGCGTGGCCGCCGCCCGCTTCACCCGCTCCAGATAGACGGAAGCGCTATCGGGCCGCCCGAGTCGGAGGTGCGCATAACCGCGGCCGAAGTCCCAGAAACCTGCGAACAGCCCGTTATTGGGACGACCTCCCAGCTCGAGCACCTCATCGAAGCGCCCGAACCTTACAAGCGTCAACGTACGGTAGAACAAGCCGTTTGGAACCAGCCTGGCGTAGTCGTTCCCCGCCTGTATGGCCACAGCCCCCTGGCCCGCCATGGAGGCGGAGAACAGCAGCATGTGGAGGTTGTGCGACGGGTAGATCGCGAACCCCTCGCCGTATTCGGCTCGCTGATCAGTGTGCCAGGCCTGGATGTTCGCACGTACGGCGTCGTCCCAGCGGCCCACACGGTTCCACGTGTGCGAGGGCATGTGGTTGATGTGACTGGCTCCAGGGATGGCATTGCCCAGGTAGGCCGCGCAGGCCTCGGCCTTGTCCGGACGCGTCGTCGACTCCGTTCCGTGGATGTACAGGTGGCAGGCCCCAGGATGCTCGATGTGGATCTCGAGGGTGGCCTCCAGCACCTCGTGGATTCGCTGGATCTCACGGCGTCGGATGTCCCAGTTCCCGCGCCGTGGCTCGAGTAACATCAAGGACTCGCCGTACAGCGTCCCAGCTTCCAGATCCTCGGGATGTGCCTCCCAAACCTTCTCCATGGCGCGTGAGTAGACCGTGTCGAGCCGCACCCGCGTCTCCCGGTCGGGGTCCAGCACGTAGCGCACCGCCATGGCCTCGATGAGCATTCGCTCTATCCCGCTGCCGGCCGCCGACCGCTCCTTCGCCTTGTCGATCGCCGCGATGGCGGCCGGCGCGTCCTCGGGCACCATCGCCCCATTCAGGTAGGGTCCCAGCGACCAGGCTTCGCCCCAGAAGCACATGGCGCACTCCGGGTCTCGGGCCTGAGCCTCCTTGAACGAGCGGCGGGCGTCTTCGGGCCTGAACGAGTACATCAACTGCATGCCCTGCGTGAAGTACGACTGGGCCTCGGACGATGCCGTGGTGATCGGGCGGGAGTACGGGCCCAAGGTCGTGTACAGAGGCATGACCTCGTCGGAGGGCACCTGGCCGGGCGACCCCAACCGGACCACGCGCCTAACCGTCCCTGCCTTCTCAGACCAGACCGTGATCTCGGCGCTCGCCGGGCGCCGACCGTCGACGACACGTACCGACCACTCCAGCGATCGCTCGACCGCCGGGCCGTCGTGCGTGCCGGGAAGCACACCCAACGACCAAACGGCCTCGCCCTCGACCAGTTCGGCGTTGGTGAGCGTGATGCTCACTCGCACCGGCTTGGCGATCTCGAGCACTTCGGTCGCTTGGACCGTGGCGGTGGCCATCCAGCCGATGTTGGCCACGGTGGCGAGCACCCGGAACCGGTCATCGGACCCCGAGCGCTCCGCCATGGACTCTAGGATCGCGACTTGAGGTGTCTTGTCCGCGAAGGTCAGCACCCAGCGCACGTTGCGATCGAGCTCACCGGCGATGAGCCTGCCGGGAGGACTCGACGTGGACCATCGGTCCCACCCACCCACCTCGATAGGGCCCAACTGCGGGTGATCGAACGGCTTCCAGTCGATGAATCCCGTGCCATCCAGCACCTCATCGTTCCAGCGAAAGAGCGCGTCCTGTCCCTCCCCGAACGCGTGGCTCCACATCTCGGTAGTCATGGACAGCACACCGAACTCCTTGCTGCCCCAGTCGTTGAAGACGCCGTGCCCCGGGCTCATGAGGTCGACGATGGATTCCTTCGTGTACGCGAAATTCGTGTAACCGGTGATCGGCACGCCGTCCTCGGCGATGAGCCGATAATCCTCCTGATCCGCTTCGGGAAACTCCCAGTCCTGGTCGGCAAGTGTCGGAAAGCGCAACAGCAGGCCGCCGCTCGTGTGGAACGTGTGAATCGCCGCGATGTTGGGCCGGGCGGTGATGTAGGTCACCAGAGCGTGCGTCTCGGGCTCGGAGAGCGGGAAGGGCCCCGACGCAAACTGCGCGGCACTCCAGTTGGCCGGAAAGTTACGGTTGAGGTCCACGCCGCCCACGCGGTCTTCGTTGAATCTGCCATCCCCGTCGTTGTCTATCCCTTCGGAGTAGACGCTGTATCGTTGGCCTTCTTCGGAATTCCGCCGGACGCGCACCATCCGCCGAGGGTCGTCTGGATGAATGACCCATCCACCATCCGGGTCGGGCACGCGCATTTGTAGCATGCGGCCGTCCCCATCGAGATCCTCGGGAGGATCTTCGTCGACCAGACCGTCTCCGTCCTCGTCGACCGGCCGGATGTTCCAGCGATGGTTCTCCGGCGTGTCCACCGAAATCGCCCTACCGTCCGGGTTCACGATAGGCACCACGTAGAAGGCACGCGTGTCGACCAGCTCGGTGATCCTGGGGTCGCTGCCGTAGGCTCCCAGGAGCCGATCGATGAAGGCCAGCGCCCCTTCCCCACCCAGCACCTCACCACCGTGGATATTGCCGTCTACGTAAAAGGCCGGCTTTTCCTCGGCGGGCCCCGTCGCCGGGTTGTTGATGTCCACCGCCCAGATGGGGCGGCCGGAACGGCTGGCACCTATCTCGAGCAGAGTCGCCAGCTCCGAGTGACGGGCCGTCACGGCCTCCAGGTAGTCCTGGATCTCGGCTAAGGTGTGATAGTGGTCGAAGGTGATGAGGCCAGTATTTTGTGCCGACGTGCCGAGCGGCGCGCACGCTGCCAGCACGGCAACGACGTACAACGTCACCTTTCTCGAACGAATGATTCCCATGTCACGTCCCCCGTAACACATCGGTAGTCCGGCTCGTCCCCGCCTAAGAATACCCCGGGAAGGGAACCCTGAACACTTGAGTTCGGATATGCCAGGTGCGGCCGTGCCGGGTCCAGGCAGGAGAAAGCCGTACTTTGGAGCCGCTCAACCCCGCAGCCGCCTCATGCGCTCGCGGATCTGTTCCACCCGGCGGCGCGCGTCGGCAACGGCCGCATCCACCACTGCGGACGACGGGGCCACGGTGTCGCCGAGCTCGATGAACGCGTTGAACTCCTGGATCGCCCGGCCACCCGAGCGCACGACTTCGATGGCACTCTCCGCCTGTCCGAACTCATGCTGGCTGCACATCGCCCGCTGGTACTCCACCAACGCAAGCACGGAGGCGCGTTCCCCCGCTGGGATCGCGCGCCCACCCAGTTCCAACAAGGATCTCCTGCCGGCGTCGGTACGCCCAACCGAACACTGCGCCTGCGCAAGCCGGAGGAACGCCGCCGAACTAGCCGACTCGAACCCGACAGCCTCCTCCAAGGCCTCGAGCGCGCCGCCCCACTCTCCGAGATTGATGTGGCTGATGCCCCTGTTCACCAACGCCTGGGCGTACTCGCCGGCGTACGTGCCCGTCCGGCGCGGGGGCGCTTCCATGCGGGCATAGGCCGAAGCTGCGGCAACCCATCCCTCACTCACGAACGCCCGGTCACCTGCGCGTAGGGCAGTCCTGTCGATTCCTGCGTCCGGATCAGCCGGCGCGGGCCGGCTGATGGGCCGAGCGGTCGTAGGTGGCGGTGCCCTGGGCCACGCCCTCGGTGAGGGTGCGGTCG
>JADFRS010000177.1 GCA_022561145.1 Gemmatimonadota bacterium | reverse complement strand
GGCGTCTCACTTACCTCGTATTCGGCCAGCTCGGCTTTCACGAGCGAGCGTAGGCGTCCTGCCGAGTCCATCAACTGCACGGTGTAGGTGTCCTCGTTCAGCCGTCGCCCGAGGATGGTCTCGCCGTCGTGAGTCACAGCCCGCACCGGTCGATTGATGGGCAGCAAAGCGGAAATCGGGTCGAGCAACGCTCGCTGAAGCGCGGCGAGCGTGCGAACGGCGCCGATGTCGCTGAGGTCGGGCGCGGCGCGTGGGCCCCGGCCGTTCACTCGATGACATGACGAACAATCACCCTCACCCTCGAAGAGATCCTGGCCGCGAGCCACGTCGCCGACCTTGACCGCGACCCCGCTCGGATCGAAGCCGGCGCGGATGTACGCGACGATCCCGTCGAGCTCGTCCGAGCGCAGGTCGAAGGCGGGCATGCGGGCGTTGGAGAGGCCCGTCGTGATGACCTCGCGAAGGTCGGCGTCCGACACCGAACGGCGGAATTGACCTAGCCGGAGATTCACGCCATCTACTTCGTCCCCGTTCGCTCCGTGGCACAGCGCGCACTCGGACGTATAGACGCGAGAGCCCACCTCGATGTCCGTGCTGGTGTATTGATGGTCTCCCGAAGCCTGCGCGCGACTCTGCTCGGCAGCAGGGAGCAGTAGCGCGAACGCGCAGACCCACGGGAGAAAAAACCGTACGAATGGGCTCATGGGATCTCTCATCAGCGCCCCTCCCAGTCGAGGGCCGACAGGCTCGCCATCGCGAGCTGGAGCGCGTGCGTGCCCTTCCTCCCTCCACCCTGCGCCCGAAGCGCCGTGTAGAGCTGGTGCGCCAACGCCAGGCCGGGCAGCGCCAGGTTCATGCGGTTCGCCTCGGCGAGCGCGATCCCCATGTCCTTGATGAAGTGCTCCACGAAGAACCCGGGATCGAAGTTGTTGGCGATCATCCGCGGACCATAGTTCGACAGGGACCAACTGCCGGCCGCGCCCGACGCGACGGACTCCATGACGGTGTCCAGATCGAGCCCCGCCTTGTGGGCGTAGAGCAGGCCCTCGCACACGCCGATCATGCCGGAAGCGATCAGCGTCTGGTTCACCATCTTGGTATGCTGCCCAGCGCCCGGACCGCCCTGTCGGACGATCGCCTTGCCCATCGCCTCCCAACACGGGCCCAGTGCTTCCACCACCTCCGCGTCCCCGCCGATCATGATCGACAGGCGCGCTTCCTGCGCGCCGACGTCCCCGCCCGAGACGGGAGCGTCCACGCTCGCCACGCCCTTGGCCTTCGCCGCCTCGTAGATCTCCACCGCCAGCGACGGCTCGCTGGTGGTCATGTCCACGAGCACATCTCCAGCCTCGCAGCCGGCGAGGGCACCATCAGGCCCGAGCACGACCTCGCGCACATCGCTCGGGAACCCGACGATGCTGAACACCACGTCGCTCTGCTCGGCCACAGCCTTCGGTGTGTCCGCCCAGGTCGCGCCTTTCGCGAGGACCGCGTCGGCCGTCTCCTGGGTGCGCGTGTAGACGGTCGCCGAGAAGCCTCGGTCGATCAGGTGCGCGCACATGCTGCGCCCCATGACGCCTAGGCCGATCCAGCCGATTCGAGTACTGCCGGGCTCAAAGATCATGATGGAAGCTCGAGATGTTGGGAATCCGCTCCTCGTCGGCGACGATTTCGGTGGCCCTCATGGCGTAGGTGGCGTCACCGATGCGGAGCCATCCATCGGGACTGGCCCGCGCTCGCTTCGCCCAGTAGCCACCGTCCGGTCTCGTCGCGGTGATGACGCCGTCCTCCGTGCCGACATACACGACATTCACCACGAACGGAGGGAATCCGCCTGTCTTGAGCTGGATCACGCCCAGGTTGTTCACGGTGCGCCAATCACTCGGGGGGGGAGTCTCGGCGCCACCGATCCTGACGCCAGCAATGCGGTCGTAGGGCGTTATGTAGACGTACGTGATTGCGGCGCCTACCAGGACGACAGCTAGGGTGATACTCGCCAGTTTGGCGATGCGGTTCATTGCCCTCTCCAGTTTCTACCTTCGAGTAGTTGAGATCCGAGCGTCGGGGTAGGGTGCTGCGACAGGCTAAAGCGTGTGATCTCGGTGCGCCAGCGGAGTCGTCGGCCTGTGATCGCCACAGCCTCCGAGCATGCCTTGCGCTGAGCCTAGGAGATCTTCAGCAACTGACGATGCTCGCCGTAACGCGGCTCGATGGCGACGCATACGGTGCCGCGATTCGTGAAGAACTTCTCCGCTGCTCGGTGACCTGGACGACCCACTGCGGACGATCACGCGAGTGGGCGCGGGTGGCTTCGGCCTCGTCATTCTCAGTGTCCTCCTCCTCTCGACCGCCGGCATCTTCTCGCTCATGTCCTTCGACGTTACGCAGCGCCGCCGGGAGATCGGAATCCGCTCAGCCCTCGGAGCGAACCAACGCCGCGTCCTAGCCGGAGTGATGGCGCGATCGGTGAAACAACTCGGGATCGGGGTGATGGTCGGCCTCAGTGTGCTGGCCGCCGTGCCACCGATGGAGCTCGATTTTGGGGTTGGGGTGGAACGGGACATGCGCCTCATCATCGGGGTGGCGGTCCTCATGGTCACCGTGGGGCTGCTCGCGGCTGCTGGACCCGTGCGCCGGGGACTCCGGATTCAGCCGTCGGAGGCACTGCGGGAAGGATAGCCGCCGTCTTGTAGAAACTCAGGCGTCCTACAGCGTGATCACGATCTTCCCGAGGTGGCTCTCGCTGGCCATGTACTCGTATGCCGCGGGCGCGTCCTCGAGGGTGAATACCCTGTCGATGATTGGGCGCAGCCGATGTCGGGTGATGAAGGCGTTCATCGCTTCGAAGTCCTCCCTGGATCCAACATAGATTCCCGTCACCGAAGTTCCACGGCCGATGAACGAACCGATGGGCATGGTGTTGGCGAAGCCCGACAGGCCTCCGATTATCGCGATATGGGCGCCGTATCCGAGTGCCCGCATCGCCCTGGGCAGTGTGTCCCGGCCACCCACTTCGAGGACCTGGGTGACGCCCGCGTTGCCGGTGATGTCCCGCACCGCGTCCTGCCACTCGGGGTTGGTCCGGTAGTTGACGGTGCCGTACGCCCCCAGCTCGCGAGCACGCACTAGCTTTGCGTCGCTCGAGCTCGTAATGATCGGCCTCGCCCCCGCGGCTACAGAGAACTGCAGTCCGAAGATGGAGACGCCGCCCGTGCCTTCCAGCAGGACGAAGTCGTCTTCGGTCAGGCCTCCATGTTTGAAGAGGGCGTTCCACGCGGTCACCCCCGCACAGGGGAGAGTGGCGGCCTCCTCGAACGTGAGGTGCTCCGGAATCTCGACGAGCCCGTCTTCATGACTGACGATCATCTCCGAGAGCATGCCGTCGATTGCGCCACCTCTGGCCGATGCGTTCGTCAGGGCGCTCGGTCTTCCGTCCATCCAGCGAGAGAAGAAGATCCCGGCCACGCGATCTCCGACCTCAAAGCGACTGACGCTGGGTCCTACGCTGATCACCTCCCCCGCCCCGTCCGAGAGGGGCACGAGGCCGGTTCGCGGACTTCCGCCGCCATACTGCGATTCGAGGATCGAAAGGTCTCGCCGATTCAGGGAAGTGGCTCGCACACGGACCAGGACTTCGTTTGCGCCCGGAACGGGCCGGTCCACTTCCTTCATCACGAGGGTGACCTCGTCGTCGACCACGCCGAACTGGTACTGGCGCATGGTCTCGGCTTGGGCACCCGTGGCCGGGCCTGGAATCGCCAGCAGCGTAGCCAGGCCGCCGGCCAGCGCCACCTGTTCGACGCGAGAGGTCCTCTGGAAGAAGCCTGTCTTCATGGATCAACTCGGATAGGTGTGGTGTGAGGCCGATCAAGATGCGGTGCTTTTCCGCGACCGCCAAGGCAGATCCTGTGCTATTGCCCTCTAGAGACGTCTCCCATCAGCCGGATCCGGCACGGCGCCGAGTGACGCACGCGCTCGAACTAATGAGGCATTGGTGTTCTCCGGTGGCAGTAGGGCCTCGATGCGGTCTGCCATTGAGTAGTGCCAGTCAGCTAGGCCACGGTATGCTGCGGCTTTGGAGAGAAAGCCTGCGCAGGTCCGGTGGTTGTCCGCATCCTCCCTCGTGAAGCCGTTCGGCTGGCCGTGGAGACAGAGGGCGGCGAGCCCGTACGGGGTCAAGGTCAGCTTGTGCGAGCGATCGACGTGATGGGTGGCCCACGCCAACCTTTTTCCCAAGGACGGCGAGTGCGGGTCCACCTCGGGGTCTCCGAGCTGCGCCCGCCACTCCGCAGCGGTCAACGCTGGATTCATCGTCTTCCTTTCGGGTTAGTTCACGGAGCGCCCAAAGGTTTGTTGCAGCAGGAGCCGTACCAGGGTGTCACAGACATCGCATAGGTATCGGTGGCGACCCCGAATCTCGGCAAAATGCTGAGATTATTCACTGAAATCGGGAGCCATGCACCGAATACCGGTCACCCCACTTGAACGTGCCGCGCGGAGATTCTTGCCGGGGTGGCGCACATCTTTCCGGCCCGCAACGTGTCGAGCTACTTGCTCGGAGTAGCTATCGCGTCCTGTTCCAATATTCGTCCAGGCTGTTGAAGAGAGGGCTTGGGAACCGAGACGTGCCAGGCGGTGTTAGGCACCCGGATGAAACTTCCGAGCCTTCGTGAACGAAGTGAAACGTGAGGGAGCGCGGCAGGGCCGCGTCCCGGGTTGTGAAGTGGGAGGGAAGATGCTCAACACACATATAAGCGAAAGACGGGAGGTCCCATTGTGGGCCGCACTCGGCGCACCTCTCATCGGTGTCCCGCTCATGGTCGCGCTCCTGGCGCTAACCGCTCCGAAACAGGAGACGCCGGTCGATGCGCCGGAAGCGGGCGCTACGACGGAGCTGGTCAAAGAGCAGGTGGTAGATCACGCGTCCGGCCTTCCCGCCGACTACATCCAGGAGCCGAAGCGCTGCTGAGAGGATCCGGTCGCCGAGCCGAGCAGCCCGCGGCCGGGTCCAGTCCCGGCGGGCGTACCAGAGCACCAGGGCGAGGTTGCGTGGCCGGCTTTACTCACCTTGTCGAAACGATGAAGAACGCGAGAGTATTGGTGCTGGCCGTGGCGATAGCGGCCCTCCCAGCGTGCGGAGCGAGCTCCACAGCTCCTGAGGAGCCACTGGAAGGAGGAGTCCTGGCGACATTTCGCGTGAGCCAGGAGGAGTTCCGGGTATGGGTCACCAACGAGGCGACGATCCAGCAGATCTTCGACCTTCGAGATGCGAAGAGCTCGGCCAGCATCCCCAACGGAGCGCTCCGCGAGGGGCAGGGGCGGGCTGACCATAACGCTCCCTGGACCTGGCACCTGGACCCGATCGATATCGAGATGGCCGACTTCACCATCGAAGTCTGCGATGGTCGGCCGTCCCTCGTAGACTCGCTGCTTCAGGACTATCTGACGGTCGGGCGGTTCTGCCCCTGGGGCGCGGAGCTGGTCGGAGTGCAAGACTTCCGATAAGGCGGGGGAGGCCCATACTCCCACCCTCTCTGCCACCGATGCGTCCAGTGGGAAAGCCCGGTTGTACGGCTCGCTTGATTCGACTCCTCGAGGTGAAAGGGCTACTCGTCAGCCTGCGGGCTGAAGCCTGATCCCCAACCTCCAGGAGATCCGCATGATACCAGAGCTCATTTCACCGAGCCGGTACCAGCAGAAGCCTATATTCAGCCCGAGCCTCAACCGCCTCTTTGGTAAAGAGCATGGGAAAGTATTCCCCGGCCCCCCACGGTTCGCTGAGATTCCCGTAAAACGGACTCCCAGGTCGGCCGGACTGCCCCGGAGCGTTGGTAAAGACGGAGTTATCGAAGTCGGAGAAATCGACGATGTGGCGGTATGTCGCTCCGGTAGCCGCCATGGTCCCAGCCCCTCCGGATCGCTCTACCGAGGGAAGGTCATATGCCGACACGAACCTGTGGGGGAATTCGGACCGCTGAATCATGCCCCAGCGCCACTCCTCGAAATCCTCCCCCAGCTCTGATCGAAGATTGTCGAGCCCCTGCTGAATGGCTCCCTCCAGCAACGAATGGCGGGCCTCTTCGGATCCTTCATTTGCCCGAACGTCATCGGGAATCTCACGCCGCACCGCGCTGTAGATCGCCGCGGCCCGACTGTCACGTTGGTACACCGCGTCCCAGGCGGCGAGGTCGGCTCTGGCACGCTCGATCGCTGGATCCTCTGAGGTCCATCCACGGAAAAACGGCAGGTCCGCGTTGGCCGCTGCGGAGTACGCGTCTTGCTGGAGGTCTATATGGTCTTGAAGGGTGAAGCCGGTTCGGCCCGAGAGCACCTCCCGCAGGCGCTCAAATCTGGGGAATGTCGTGGCGCTCTTAAAAAAGAGCGGTGGGTCGTAGCCAGGAGGGTGGATGTTGTGGTTCGCGGTGCCGATCCAGCCACGCTCGGGATTAAACTCCTCCGGGAGGTCACTGCGAAAGCCGTCCCATTCGTATGCACCGGTTCCGGGCACAGGGAGCCGACCGTGCCACCCCTCCCGTTTGGGCGATGCCGCAGCGGCTTGCCAGGCGATATTTCCGTCGACGTCACCACAGATCATGTTCTCGGTGGGCGCCTTCCAATACTTCATCTCGCCCAGGAATTCGGTGCAGTTGTCGACTACGTTCAGCCTTAGAGAGGCGAGATAGCCAGTACTTCCTGGCTCGTGCATTGTGGAGCGAAGTGCGTAGGCAAGGTTGTTGGCTTCGTCACGATGAAAGATGGGTCCGTGTCTCGTGTACTCTAGCTCCACCACTACTGGATCTTGCCCCTTCACCATGATGGTATCGGTGACGACCTCGACAGGCTCCCAATTCCCGTTCCATTTCACCTCGAGCGGATTCTCAGGGTTCACCTCTTCGACATACACATCCGACTGGTCCGTCCCGACGATGGTGAGTCCCCACGCCACCCGGCCGTTGTGGCCGATGGCAACCCCCGGTAGCACGGGTTCAGTGGACCCGATCGCCGTCCAGCCCGGAGCGTCGAGATGAACGACATAACGTAGGGACGGATTGGCCACCCCTCTGTGAGGGTCATTCGCCAGAATAACTTGCCCGGAGGTGTTGAGCCCTGGACCGGCGACCCAGTTGTTACTTCCCGGTGAGGTCTCTCGGACGCCAAGATTCTCGGTGAAACTTATATTTGCCCACAGCGCCGGCTCGAGGAGTTCCGGGCGAGGTGCGACTCCCTGAAACCCAGCCAAACCCTCCGCTACCTCTTCACCGATCAGGGAGAGGTCAACCCCGTTCGGGACGGAAAGCTCTCGGTAGGGATTGGGACGAGCTCTGCGGTTCGCCTCCTCCGTTCCGAGTTCGGCGACCTGCCGAGCCAGTCGGAGCTCACTCCGTCCGTTCCCGATCGGCATCGCGGTCTGCATTCGCAACAAGGATGCCTGTGGCGTCCACGGCAGGGGTGTGATGCCCGTGAGCGTGTACTCGACGGGAAGCCGATCCGCTGCCGACTCTATGTACGCATTTACGCCTCGGGCGAACGCTTCGAGAATCTGCCGACCCTCCGGGTGATAACTCCCGAACTCTTCGTCAGTCCACGGACCACGGTACCCCATGAGACGAGCGACCTGATCGTGTCTCACATAGTCGGGTCCAAGGATTTCCGCGAGCCGTCCCTGACCGGCACGTCGATACATATCCATCTGCCAGAGTCGGTCCTGAGCCTGAACAAAACCCTGGGCGAAAAAGAGGTCGTCTAGGTTGTCCGCAAAAATGTGAGGCACACCCCAAGGGTCACGCAGTACTTCGACTTGGGAGCTCAGTCCGGGCAGGACGATCTCACCCTCGATGGTAGGCAAGTGTGACGCGGCTAACTCCGTGAGACGATCAGGAGCCGGACTTTGATCGCAGGCGAGGAGGAAAGCTGCCGCGCCGGACGACACGACAAGACACCAAATCCGGTTACGCATACCGTGCTCCAAACTGGAAGCGGGGGTGAGACATGAGGGCTAGAGTAAGGCAAGCTGTGTATTGGACGCCAGCCGGCTCAGCTACCGCCGCTACTCACTCGCAGGCTTCCGCGGCATCAACTCGTCCCTCATGGCAGCGTGGTACGCAAAACTCGCCACGACCGCGGCATTGATCATGAGGTCCCGCGGCAGCAGCTGGTCGTACGTGTCCATGTTGAA
>JADFRS010000022.1:30334-33698 GCA_022561145.1 Gemmatimonadota bacterium | reverse complement strand
TCTTCTCGTGTGAGTGGCGGATGGAACTGGACGGTGGCCTCGAGGCCGACCGACTGGGCCAGTCGCCGCAACGTACCCATCGTAGGGCTCTTCCGCCCCGCCTCGTAGGCAGCGATCGTGGGTTGCGACGTGCCCGCAGCATGCGCCAACGCGGCTTGGGTCAGTCCACTTCGATGCCTGAGCGTTCGGATATCGTTCATAAGGAATAATATCCTATCGGATATGTCAGCGCAATTCAAATCGGCAAGGAGCGCCTACGCCGGGTAAGGTCAACTTATCTGGCGCGGTGTGAAGTCGCGGCGGAGGATCCGTCAGATTTGCTCAGGCGGCCGTGGCCGCACTCAGCCAGCCCGCGTGGCGCGTCCCTTGAATTCGATGAGAATGGCATCGAGCTCGCCCTCGCCGTTGTTCGTCGGCGAATGCACTTCGGCGTCGACGCAGGTCAACGCTCCGGGCTCGCCTCCCGGCCCATCCTGCACGGAGCCGTCGGGAAGCTCGAACGTAACCGGCTGTTCTTGTATGATGACCACGCAATACGCGGGATGGTGGTGCATGACCGACGTTTCGCCAGAGCCGTAGCGGACCCGGACGAGCCGCACTGCTTCGTTCTCGAACTCGACCGAGTAGTGGTTCGGATCGGCAGTCACGGCGTCCGGGTATTCGATCGGTGCATCGGTCCCGGAACAGCCGAGCACCAAGGCAACCGCACCGGCGGATACGACTCTCAAAAAGCGCATGTCTTCGGCCTCCTGGAAAGGGACGGTAGCACTCTGCCCCAGTGAAGCTGGCTCCGCCAACACTCAAGTGACGTGCGGGCACGCCAACCCGCAAGGGGCGGCCCGACTCGGGCGGCATTGGCGCATGGCTCCGGTTTAGCGCCGCCGATTTCACTGGACAATGGATTGGCGAGACATCCAGGGTCCGGAGAGAAGGGGTAGGAGATGCCACGCGAGGCCGGCGAGTCCGAAGCGAGCGAGGGTCGTGGAGGAGATGGGAGCCCACCGGAACGGTGGAGTGCGCAGCGGGAGACGGAGCTGGTGCAGCGGTTCATGCGGGGGGAGAACTTGGGCGCGGTGAGCCGAGAGGTCCAGGTTTCGCCGCCGAAGCTTGAGGAGTGGCGGCGGGAGTGATCTGCGGTTGGCGCTCTGCGCCAATCCTCGATCGTCTCGTCGGTGAGCGGGAGGGTCTTCGAGAACACTCGTGCTCCTCGGCTCGAACCTCGCCATGCGTCTCCGGCTGCGCCGAACCCGCATTCTTCCTCCGGGTCGATCCCCCGATAAGCCCCGTCGCTGTTGACTGTTCGGTGATTTACGGGGTGCATGTGTGTACGGGGTGTGTAAGCCGGTCGCGCTCCGTGATCTCAAATTCAGGATGCTTCACACCCCTGCATATCGGGAAGCTTTGGGGTCGGCGATGGGATTCGAACCTCACGCAGTCGCTCGGTGTGGATGCCAACGACGACGCCCCTTCAGACGTAGGACTCTCACGCCAGGTTGAGTTCTGGACCAGGACGGGGTCCAAAACGCGCCACGTCGACCGAGAATGGCGTGGCACAGGCCACCCTAACCCCTGCAAACTCGCCGATGAACGATCGGCTGGGTTTTGGAACAGGACGGCGTTGGTCTCACCCTAGAACGCTCGCCAGTTTGCTACCCGTGTCCCATTCTGCGGCGCTTGTTGGAGTGTCGTTCCGCCACTGGTCCCACGTGTGTGCGTTGTGTGTGCGTACCGGCGTCGGAATAGCATTTCCGGATCCGCCACGATATCGGAAAAGCCGCGTGGTTATGAGACCCTCTTCCAAAACCATTCTGCAACAAAAGTGGAGGCGGCGGGAGTGATCTACGGTCCGCCTGCGGCCAACCTTCGATCGATGGACCGGAGCAACGCAGGGAGCTCCGGGCTCGAGATGAACTCGCGGATCTCGTCGAGGGTCTGCTCCAGTGATCCGATAATCGCACTGAGATCGTTATCGGCAATCTTGTCCACGAGGTTCGTGAGCTTGGCGCCGACCTCGGCGAGGGGTGAGGGCACGGACGGGATTTCGATCGGGTCCGCGTCCGGGTCGCTTGCGCTCACGACCTGTTCGGGCCGAAAATCGAGGGCGATGGCCCGCTGTCCCATAGCCCCAGATCGTCCGTCACGTACGCCAGCGTGCGTACCGCCGCCCGACGAATTCAGATGCGCCTCGATCTTTGCCGTCGAAGCCACGCTCAGGTGACCGTCCAATTCGAGCACACGGTTGCCCATCTGGCTGAGGCTATCAACTAATCCGCCCAACGTCGGGTCGCCTTCGTGCTCGACCGCCTCGAAGGTGAAATCCCAAGCCTCACCATCCATAAAGGATATCTTGCAGAATCTTGTGGGTCTCTCAGACATTGATTGGTCAATGTGGGAACACCCCCGGGGCGCGGGACATTGGACGATGGTCCCATGTCCGACGACATGACGGCACGACCCAAACCGCTGACGCCGCTGGGCAAGCTCAGGCTCCTGGACTTTTGAAGCTCCAGAATCACCTCAATAGGCGAATCCCAACCCGAACGAGAAGACGGTTCTTTCCTCGCCACCTGCAAGTGTGAAGGTCAGCACCCGGTTCGGGTCCACGAAGGCGAACCAGAGTCCACCTCCGTACCCCATGTGCCACCCGCCAGGTGAGTGGCCGTCGACCCAGACGCGTGCCCCGTCGATCAAGCCGAAGACCCCGAAATCACCGGGTACTATGAACTTGAAGTTGCCGAGCCGAGCTCGAAGTTCCGCGCTGCCATACGCGGAGGCATCACCCGCGAACCGCTCTGCGCCCCAACCACGCAAATTGCTCCGCCCACCCACGAAGGCCTCCTCCTGGAAGGGGAGCGTGCCCGTGCTGGTCACGCCGCCAGCTCGGAGGGCCAACGTGGGACGGAATCGTGGGAGATTCCAGGTGAGATAACTTCGCGCCTCGGCCGACACCTTTGCGTAGGCTTCCTCTACGTCCCACACAGCCGGCGCCGCTCGCGCTTCCACTTCGAAGTATAAGCCGCGGGTTGCGGCTCGGGGCAAGTCCCGGGAGTCCCATTCGAGCCGACCGCTCACCCCGACTTGACCGAAATTCCCAGCACCGTAGAGCGTGTCGGCAATAGTGGCGAAGAAACCGGACTCGTCCTCATTCGCCCTGGACTCGCTGATCCAGGGTCCTACCGCCAACTCGAGGCCCTCGGTGAGTTCGTACTCCAGGGTAAGCTGCAGGTAGAACCGTGTGAGGGGTAGGTCGAACCGACTCGAGCTCCCAGACTCCTCGGTGTCGTTTCCGATTCCATAGAACTTCATCAACTCGATTGCCGAAACGCTCGCTTCCAGTCCGACGTGAAGGCCCGAGTTCTCCCGT
>JADFRS010000022.1:0-30324 GCA_022561145.1 Gemmatimonadota bacterium | reverse complement strand
ACCCCATCCTCGACCCGTGGCCAAGCTGAGCATCAGCGCCCAATCGGACGCGTAAGGACGCTTTCTGAAGCCGTAGTGCGTACCCAGGAGGCCAGCCGTCGCCAAGAGTCCGACATCGGGGCCGCTCGACAGCCATCCCATCCGACGATACCAGGTGCCCCACTCCCGGTGAGGGTATCGGTCCAGGTCACTCCCGACCCAAGCCGGAAACGGCTTCCTGTTCAAAGATGACCGGTCACCTTCCCACTGCGTGTTTTCCCCTGAATCATAGAAGCGGACGTGGCCGCTCGTAGTTCGGTCTACCAGGTGGTCCCTCCCACGCCCCCCGACCACCCGCAAAAGAATGGAAGCGTCTCCGTCTCCGGAAACTTCCACGATGTCCCGCCCACCCCACATGTCCAGGCGGATCTCCTTCGTTTCATGAGCATCGAAGCGCCGGTGCAGGTACACGCGCCCTTTCGAGCTTAGGGTCACATCTACGAAGCGGTCGTCGACCCGGACGATCTCCGCTCGTTCGGCGGCGTTGGTGGCGTGAATCTCCACAACCTCAGCGAGCATGCGGTAGTAGTTCCGAGTCTCGACCAACAGAAGATCTCGCCGGCTGATCAATGCCTCCTCCAGCAGCGCGCCTCCGACCGCGTGCATCTCAGGGGGCAGTTCGCGGACAGCAGAAGCGATTACTTGGTCGGTGATGCGCTCTTGGATCGAAATCGCGACAGAATCCCAAACGGCTGCATCCAGACCCACCAGGTAACGGCGATCCACCTCGCGGGCGTGCCAGTTCAGGTTGAGCGTCTTGGGATAGGTAGGGTTGAAGCCGACGAGCTGCGGATAGAACTCCTTCACGATCGCCAGGAAGAAACCGTCGAGGTTTACGAACGCTTCATCGTGGTCACGTGAGATCGGCTCCCATATGCGGGGCTCGCCGACGTCCTCCATGAGCGCCCACCGCCAGTTGTCCCGATGTCGATCCCGGTCTCCGATCAGGATATCCATCATACGCGCGGTCAGGAACGATCGGGCGTTGACCAGATCGTCGGGACCCCTGTCGATCCGTTCGAAGAGCCGATCGGGACCGATCACATTCAAGGCCTCCCCGAACCCTCCCGCACCCGATTCGTCCGCTTCGTTGGGTCTCTCTTCGATGATCCCGAGTAGCCCCTTGAACGACTCGCGAAATTCGCCGAGTGCGGGGTCGTCCGGCATTAGGGCCAAGTAGGGCTCCGGGTGTAGGATGTCGACTGCTTTCAGCAGAGGGTCCACCACAAGCGCTCCAACCGGGTGAGACGCACTGGCTCCATCCTGCATGAGATCTGCGATCAGCGTGCCTTGGTATTCCGGAATGAGCACGTTGGTCGGGTACTTGTAGACCCCCCGAAACTGATACCGGCGTCCGTCCGCGCCCAACATCCGGAGTGAAGTGGTTTGGCTCCCGCTATGGGCGCTGATCGGCGTCAAACCACCGGCGAAGGTCTCCAAGTCGAGGTAGGGGACCTCGATTTCCGTAGTCCACATGTCCCGGTAGTGATCTCCGAGGAAGAACCTGCGAACGCCACTTGCGGCGTAATCGGCTCCGGGAACGACACGGACCGTAGCTGTGCGCGTCGGGACTTGCGCTCGGGCTGGCGGGGGGAAACCCAGCGCAACGGACAGGACCGCCACAATCGACCAAGATCGGGGACATGGCCGTGGGATTGAACCGGGACGGGGGTTCATATGATCTCTCCGTTACAAAAGGATCCTACAGACGCCGACGGCCGACGCCGGGGGGCTCCTGGTCCATTCCAATCTTAAGCTTAGGAGTTTGAGATAGCAGTGCCATTGGACTTTGGTCCAAGATGGATCCTTCCCGGTTCGGAGTGCGGTTGGCGGTGAAGGACCGGGTTCGTCGAGTCCGGGCCACGCCCCCCTCGGCAAATACGACTAAGGTCCAATATCCGGGCGGGCGGTCCGCGTGGAAGGATTCGGTAGTGGGCGATCGAACAGGGGCGCTCCTACCACGGCATGAAACGCGCGTTCGCAACCGACGCTGAGGGTTCGCTGCAAGGGGCCTCGGCTCAGAGCGGCACCACGGAAGAGACGTTAAGGCGCATCTACCGGCAACCAACACCTGACAAGAAGGCCGCGCTCGCACTCCAGCTCGACGGGCTGAGGAAGGAGACATAGGTGACCCCGACTCGCCGCTTCTTTTTGGTGTGCGCGATAGGCATCATAGCCATCTTGCCGTCTTCGGAAGAAGCCCCAACTTGCACAGGAACTTGCACAGCAGTCTTGGACGACGAACGGGGCACCAACCGTAAGATGGTGCCCCGTAAGGCGTTGCGCGATGCGCGCATCCAGTGGAGGCGGGGGGAGTGATCTCCGATCGGCGCTGCGCGCCAATCCTCGATCGTCTCGTCGGTGAGTGGGAGGATCTTCGAGTGCATTTGTGTTCCTCGGCTCAAACCCGCCAGCGGTCCTCGCTTCGCGAGCCCCGGAGGGTTCGCCTCCCGCCACTGCTATAGGCCCTGAAACCCAAAAAGCCCTGACCACCCTACTCGATGGTCAGAGCTTCTTGATGGAGGCGGCGGGAGTGATCTGCGGTCTCCGCCTGCGGCGAACCTCCGATCGTCTCGTCGGCCAACCCTCTGGGTCTTCGAAACCACTTGTGCTCCTCGGCTCAAACCCGCTATGCGTCTCCGCCTGCGCCGGATCCGCGCGGGTTCGCCTCCCGCCGCTGCACATATGGTCCCGACACCCAAAAAGCCCTGACGACCTTTCAAGGTCGTCAGAGCATTTTGATGGAGGCGGCGGGAGTCGAACCCGCGTCCACGAAAGGATCCTAGTCAGTCTCTACGTGCGTAGTTCGCTCTGGATTTCGCGGCCAGGCGGCGAGCGAGCAACCGACCCCGGCGCTAGCTGTCGAAAACGTCGTTCCCCGCGTGACAGCGCCACGGGGAGCCGAGCCCGAATTATTGACGTCTCGTAGACCCGCCCCGGGCAGGCAGATCAGGAGACGGGCTGTTAACCGAAGTTACGCAGCCAATGCCAGTTCATTGTTGGCAGTTAGAAAGTTTCCCGGAGGTTTAGCGAGGTCCCGGGAACCTCGGCACGCTACTTTCTGTTCACCCAACGCGTCGAAGCCGTGTCGCCCCCTTGTTGTGGTGTTCGTGTACTGGACGCTAACTACACTCGGGATCGTTGGCAGATCCGCTCAGGCGGCCGCGGCGGCCGCCAGATGCAGGTCCAGATAGACGGTCAGTAGTGTCTCGATCCCGTCCAGGCTCGTCACCGAAAACAGCTCACTCCTGAGCGAGGCGCCATCAGGAAGACCTTTGGTATACCAACCTAGATGTTTCCGGAACTCCATCACGGCCCACTTCTCTTCCCCACCGAACGAGATGGCATTGCGGGCATGGTCAATGCAAATACGAAAGCGCTCCTCCACATCAGGGTCGGCCGGGACAGGCTCCCCCTCGAGGGCGGCCCTGGCCTGCCCGAAGATCCACGGGCGGCCCTGACCGGCGCGCGCGATCATGATTCCAGCGCAGCCGGTCTCGTCCTTCATGCGCGAGGCGTCCGCCCCGGTGTGGATGTCGCCGTTTCCAATTACCGGGATATCCAGTGCGTCCACCAGAGCCGCGATTTCGTCCCAGCGAGCGGAACCCGAATACATGTCCGCGCGGGTTCTGGCGTGAAGCGTTATGAGGCGTGCGCCCGCGTCCTGACACCGTAACCCGATCCTCACTGGATCCCTGGTCTGCTCATCAAAACCACTCCGGATCTTCACCGTCGTGGGAAGTGAGGTGGCCTCGTCCACGGCCCGAATAATACGTGCTACCAAGTCCAGATCACGGAGACACCCGGAGCCGCCGTTGCGCTTCACGACCTTTTTGACCGGGCAACCGAAGTTGATGTCGATGAAGTCGGGGCCGTACTCATCGGCTACGTAATTGGCAGCCTGCGCCATGATGGCCGGATCCGATCCGAAAATCTGAATTCCGATCGGCCGTTCTTCATCCTCGAAACGAAGATACTTTCGCGACCGTTGGCTATCCTCACAGATGCCGTTCGCGCTCACGAACTCGCTCACCACGACGTCGGCCCCGAACCGGCGGCACAGCCGCCTGAACGGAGATTCGCTCACACCGGCCTGAGGCGCGAGAAAGAGGGGCGTCGAGCCGTTCTCCAACATTTGAATCACGTCATGGGACATGCCAAGAAGGTACATGAAACACCCAGTTTTGACACGGGATTGAGGGCTGGAGATATTAGGAGCACTTCGCAAAATAGAATACGGAGGCATAGATCATGAAGCTGCGCGAGTTGTTGACGGCAGATGTCGTGAACCTCGAGCTGGAGTCCGAAGCCAAGGACGACATTCTCAGAGAACTCGTCTCGCTCCTCGCAATGGACGAGAAGTCCGAGGCAATACTCTTCAAGACTCTCAAGCGGCGGGAGAATCTCGGATCCACCGGAATCGGCAAAGGGATTGCCATCCCGCACTGTCGATCGCTGGTGGTGACCAGGCTACGACTGGCCTACGGTAGGAAGCCCTTGGGTGTAGACTTCAAGGCCATCGACGACCAGCCGGTCCGAAATTTCTTCCTCATCGTCGCCCCCCCACTCGAGGTTTCGAACCAATACCTCCCCGTGTTGGGCAAAATCGCCCAGTTCGCGAAGGATCCCGACGTGCCGGCACAACTCATGGAGATCAATACGCCCGAAGAGTTTCTGGCGCTGTTGGAAGAAAAAGCAACGTAGGATCGCCGAGGGCTGCACTGGCTACACCTCTATTTGGCCACCCACATCTTCATCACGTTGATCTGGCCGTTCACGGTGATTTGCACGAAGTAGATTCCCGACGCGACCTGCCTGCCCGATACGTCGCGACCATCCCAGTAGGCCTCATACCGGCCGGGCTGAACGTATTCGAGATTGATCAAAGGCCCGCCGTCACCGGACGAATGATTGAGGGCCGTAGGGGCGGCGACGAACTGCTGCAGGATGTTATAGATACGCAACGAGACAACAGCCGTCTTCCCGTCGACGAACAGATCCTCGAACAATTCAAACGGGATCCGCGTCGTAGGGTTGAACGGATTAGGATAATTCTGTCCTAACGTGAATCCGCTCTCCTGCTGCCTCTCCTGACCGTACACGGCGGGGGCAGAGAGACCTGACAGCGCGAGGAGCAGAGATAAGACGCGAGCAATGCGTCTCATTCGCACCTCCGCACAATGGCTTGTGCAGTAGCCGTGGAACTATCGCCCTCCCGGGCAAAAGAGAACACCAATACTCCTACGTAATCTACTATAACCCTTGGGTTTCGTCGGAATCAAGCACCTCGTCAGCGGGGGGAAGAAACGGCCTCGATACCATGCGTTAGATGTATCATCGCCTCAAAAGGTTCCCTTACCCCTTGCTTACCTCCCGCCCGTCCTCCCGGCGGTTCGTGACACCCTTGCGGTCGAAGTACGCCAGAATGGGTATCAGATGTTTCCTGCTTACTGGGAGGACCGTCTTGAAATCCGATGGCCCCAACCCCTGGCGACCGCCCAACTCGCTGATGACACGGCTCTCGGCGTCCTGCAGGGCCCTCGTGGCCATGAAGAAATCCCCATCCAGTGCAATAATCTCGGCGCGAGCCTCGAGTAGCTTGAGAATCGGCCAAAGATCACGGTTTTTCCGGAGTTCTCCAGGCAACTCCTCGACGGCCGGCGGTGTCAGACCCTGGTCGTGGTAGATGCGGAGAATGGACTCGTAGACGGTGCGCTGACCCGGACTCAGCTCCGGCTCGAACCCCGACAGCGAGGCGAGTCCAGAGCTCAGTCGCAGTTTCCCTTCGGATTCCAAGGCCGCCAGTAGACCGTCGGCAAGTCGGCTCTCCTCATCGTTCGGGATCCGTTGGCGCAGTTCCTCGAGCGGAATGCCGGGCCGAAGTGGTGCCTCCGCGTGGAATCCGGAGACGGCATCCAGAATGAGGCTCCGTCCGCTCTCCACCGTTCCCCGGTGATACACTCTGCCTGCCACTACATAAGCACCCGCCTCGACCAGCGCTGGAATGGCGGCGCTCGACACCGATAACGGCAGTCCGGTCATGATCGGGAGTTCCGCCTCCGGGGCGCCCGACCACATCGACAGTGCAGCGCTCGCTTCGACCGCCTCCATGGGGTCACCCTCGATCACTCGTTTCAAGGTCTCGAGGAGTTCCTGCGTCGCCTTACGTCGCTTGGGGGCGTTGGGCTCCGCCACGAGGCCTCCACCGATGGTGGTCACCGGCGAGTAGGAGCGGATCACGAACCGGTCCCGCGCCCGCGCCAGAATCGGTCGCTCGAGCCGGAACTGAACCCAGCCCTCCGCCCCGGGGGCAAGACCATCACTGTCGAGCATGACCGTCCTGGCCATCACCTCCGCCGTGCCGAGATGGATGCGTACACGCTGGCCGTGCTCCACCGACCAACCCGTATCGGGCAGCACGGTGAGCCAGACCGTGAGCATGCTCGACGCAGACCAAGCGTCATCAATAACCAGTACCTGGCCCCGATTGACCTCTTCGCGGCTCATGGCAGGCCCTACGAGCGCCACGGCGGTGCGGGCACCCGCATGGGCGACGTTGACCTCTCTGCCGTGGACCTGGATGCCGCGAACCCGGGCGCGATCCCCGCCGGGAAGCAGGCGCACGGAGGCACCCTCCTGCAGGCTGCCGCTCCAGAGTGTGCCCGTGACGACGGTTCCGGTTCCCCGCACCGTAAAGACGCGGTCGATGGGGAGCCGAACAAGGTCATCGCTACGGCGGTCTCGCGCTGACCGTGCCGCCGCGACCAGCGCATCGGTAAGCTCGGACAAGCCCGCTCCAGTGGTAGCGGACGTGGCGATGATGGCCGCGTCGGAGTACGGGGTGTCGGACAGCAGTTCGCGGACCTCCTCAGTCGCGAGCTCGAGCCATTCTTCGTCGACCAGGTCGCTCTTGGTGAGAGCGACGACCATGCGAGTGACGCCGAGCAGTCGCACGATGGCGAGGTGTTCTCGAGTTTGGGGCATCACCCCCTCGTCACTTGCAATGACGAGGAGGACCACATCCATCCCGGTAGCGCCCGCCAGCATGTTGCGAATGAATCCCTCGTGGCCCGGTACGTCGACGACGCCTAGGTGCACGCCGCTCGCCGGTGAGAACTCCGCGAAGCCGAGATCGATCGTGATGCCGCGCTCTTTTTCCTCCTTGAGACGATCGGTGTCCACCGACGTCAGGGCTTTGACGAGTGCGGTCTTGCCATGGTCGATATGGCCCGCGGTTCCCAGGATCAGAGCCTGTTCGCTCACATGTGCTCCAGCGTCACGGAGTCGTCCTGTCCCAGCAGGTCGGCCAAGAACTGAAATGTCCGCAGCGGACGGGACCCCGCGAGATGATAGGTGACGAAGTTCTCGAGGAGCCGTAGGTGGGCCCGTGCATGGCTCACCTGGACCGACGGGTCCCCGGCGAGCATCTGACGAAGCTGGCGGCGTGCGTGCGGTCCCAGGCGTGGCCCCGGCCCGTCCTCAGCGCAATGGGCACACCGGACACCGCCTCCGGCAAAGTCGAATCGTCCCATTTCTCCCGCCTCCAGCGCGCGGCCACATTGAACGCAAGGATCGAGCACCGGGTGATACCCCAGGTCAGCGACCAATCCCCATGCCTCGCGTAGGAGCGTCGCCGGGAGCTCGGACTCGTCGACCACCTCTACGGCATCGAGCCCATGGTTCAGGCGCTCGAAGATTTCGGGCGCCGGTCCCTCTCCACTGTGCTCCAGGGCGACCTCGGCGAGCATCGACGCGCCCGCGAAACGGAGAACGTGTGCAGCAAGCGGGCGCCTGGGTCGGGTAGCTGAGAAGTCCTTCAAGGTCTGGAGATCCCGAGTCGGCCGCACGTAGGCGGTGAGCTCCCCCGTAACGAACGTCTCGATGCTTCCACCGAAGCGGCCGTGGGACTTCCGCGAACCCTTGGCCATGACCGCCATGACCCCATGGTCTCGTGTGAAGAATCGAAGGACCTTGCTCGTCTCGCTGTAATTGAAGGAGCGAAGTAGAATCGCGCTCGTGGTAATCACCCCCATGCAGCTCGCCCGGGTGACGTCAGCCGGCGACGGTCAGAAGCTGCAGAAGGGCCGCGCGCCGCGCCGAAAACTCCCTGCGCTCAGCGTCAGAGACGGCACTGGCGTCCACCCGGTCGTCAAGCTGGGCGATCTGGAGCAGGAGGGCCGCCCGCCGATCCGGTTGAAGCCCCACGGGAACCGGAGTCGGGCCGATGCGTGGTCGGCGAAAGGCGTAAACCCCTACTCCACCGAGAAGTACGGCCAATAGCACTGCCAACTCCTGCACCGGGATACCACGCTCAGGCACACCTGCTTCCACTGAGATCGTCGCGTCTACGAGATTGGTACCGCCATAGCGGCGGAAGTTGTTGCCGACATCCAAGCTTACGACGTCCATTTTCTCGAGCCCGATCACCTCCAACGGAGGCGCCGGTTCACGCACGAGAACCTCCATGGACTCGGTGAGACCCGGTACTGGAACAGAAAAGGGTGCTCCGGGCAGGTTGTACTGCACCATGAAGAAGCGGTCCCCCGGCGGGACCGGTGCCCTAAGCCTGACCAGGTGGCCCACAAACTCCGCCGCGTCAGGCGGCAGATCCCCTTGCCCCAATCGAAAATCCGACGCCACCGGAGGAAACGCGTACGACCAGACCACTCCGTCGCCGGCAGCGATAAGCGTACGCTCGCCGTCGTTGCGAACCTGCAGGACATCGGTCGCCCGCCAGGTGTTCTCCGGACCTGGCTCCAAGAAGAGCTTCCGGACCACCATGGTGAGCGTGGCCCCTTCGGGCGGCACCACCACCGACCGATAAGCCTGAATCACGTACGTGCTGTCGAGCTGAGCGGCCTGTGCGATGGCCTGACCGAAGTAGAGAACACCCTCGACGCGAACGGAGGCGAAGTAGATATCGTTACGGCCACCAGGATCCGGCACCGTCGGCAACACGAATGAGAACGTCCCATCTCGTGCGACTCGGGTTGAATCGATGGTGCCGGAGGAATCGGGCGACACACGGTGAAGAATGACCGTTCCTTCGGAAAAAGGATCTGAGCCGACCATCACCGTTCCCCGGAGCTCCTCATGCGCGGGAACCTGGGCGCCGGCCGTGCCCACCATCTGGGTCAGGCACCAGACCACCAAGAGTGTGGGACTCGACAGTCGAGGCAGGGCGCGAGCAGGGCTTGTGCGCACCATGGACGTCGGGCTTCCGAAGAAGATGTCAGGGTGTGAAACGGCCAAAATCTTCCGGATTCAACTGACGCAGATACTCCTTGAGTTGCTCAGGACCCATCGTCTCGTCGAACAAGGGCGGGGACGCCTCGAAGTCGACCATGTGCTCGTCGGCAATCTCGATAGGAATGTTCTCGAGAAGATCATCCTGGGCGAAGATCTGCGCGTCCGTGCGAAGCGCCACGGCGATGGAGTCCGAGGGCCGGGCGTCCACGGTAATCATCTCCCCGTTGAGGTCGATGAGCAATTCGGCGTAGTAGGTACCCTCCTCGACACGACCGATAACCACTCTTTGGAGCGATCCACCGAGGCTGGAGAGGACCGAAACGAGCAGATCGTGTGTCAACGGCCGCGCGAACTCCCATTGTTCCATTGGGGCTGCGATGGCCCGAGCCTCTACCAGGCCAATTATGATCGGGAGGACGCGCTCTCCGTCCATCTCCTTGAGGATCACCACCGGCGTATGGTGTCGCTGATCAACCAATATCTTCTTTACTTCGATCTGGACCAGCACCCTGTACCACCCTCGAGTCTGACGTCAGGATCTCTACCTACCCGTCCAAATACTCCCTCGGGCTCTCGGAGTTCAGTGTCAGCCATAACGGCGCGTCTACAGGCCTAGCGCCTGGCGAACGTCGTCGATGCGGTCTGTGCGCTCCCAGCTGAAGAAATCAGCCTCTCCGCCGTTGGCCAGAGGCAGCACTTCCGGCGTACGCCCGAAGTGCCCATAGGCGGCGGTGGGCTTGAAGATAGGCTTTCGCAGCCCGAGTCGTTCGATGATCGCTTGGGGTCTGAAATCGAATACTTCACGCACCCTCGCCGCGACTTCTTCGTCCGGCAGCACACCGGTCCCGAAACTTTCTACGTGGATAGAGACGGGATCCACTACCCCGATTGCGAACGCGAGTTGGATCTCCAGGCGCCGGGCTGCGCCGGCGGCCACGAGGTTCTTGGCCGCCCAGCGGGCTGCGTAGGCGGCCGACCGGTCGACCTTGGTGGCATCCTTCCCGCTGAACGAACCGCCTCCGTGACGCCCCATGCCGCCGTAAGTATCCACGATTATCTTGCGGCCGGTCAGTCCCGCGTCACCGTGGGGCCCACCGATCACGAAACGCCCGGTCGGATTGATATGGAACGTGCACTGGTCCGCGTCGAGGAGCTCCTCCGGCAGCGTCGGGAGGATAACGGCCTCGATGATTCCTTGGCGGATGGTGTCTTGGTCTACCTCGGGCGCGTGCTGCGTGCTCACCACGACCGTGTCGATCGACACGGGCCCATCGTCCTCGTAGACCACCGTCACCTGTGATTTGCCGTCGGGCCGGACCCATGGTAGCTCGCCGCTCTCCCTGACCTCGGCAAGGCGCCGTGCGAGCTTGTGGGCGAAGGAGATCGGCGCCGGCATGTAGTCCTCGGTCTCGTCGGATGCGTAGCCGAACATCATGCCCTGGTCTCCGGCGCCGCCGGTGTCCACTCCCATGGCGATGTGGGGAGACTGCCGGTCGAGGGTTGTGATGACCGCGCACGTCTGAGCGTCGATACCGAAATCAACATTGTCGTAGCCGATGGACTCCAGGGTGGCACGCACCACGTCGGGAATATCGATGCGTGTCTCCGTCGTGACCTCGCCAGCGACGAGCACCATGCCCGTGGTGATCAGGCATTCGCACGCCACTCTTGAACCTGGGTCGCCTGCCAGCAGGTGATCGAGAATGGCGTCCGAGATCTGGTCGGCGATTTTATCGGGATGGCCAGCGGTTACGGACTCGGATGAAAATTGATGACGGCCCACAAAAGGGTCTCCTAGAGCGGTTGAGGTTCTTCCGGCAGTGACAGATTCCACCGGCCGGCGAATACCGAAAGATCGACAGATTTGCCGAGTTCGTCCGCCAGCACCTTCATGACCTCTTTTCCGGTGGAGGCGGCGACGGCGGCCTTTGCAGCTTTGCGAGCATCCTCGATCCTGAATTGCCGAATCACGTTCTTGATCTCTGTAAGGGATGGCCAGGCCACGGACAGCGCCGTGATGTCCAAGCCGAGCAGCAGGAACGCCCCGAGCGGGTTGGCGGCCATCTCCCCGCAGACGCTCACCTCGATACCAGAGGCCCGCGCCACACGCGCCACCTGGTGGAGCTGCCGCACAACCGCGGGGTGGAACGGGTTGAACAGCTTTGCGAGTCGCGTGTTCGTCCTGTCCACCGCCAGCGTATACTGGGTTAGGTCGTTGGTGCCGATAGAGAAGAAGTCGCAGTGCCTCGAGAGTTCCACCGCCTCGAGAGCAGCAGCCGGAGTTTCGACGAGGATCCCCAGCTTCGTGCCGTGGTTGTACTCAATGCCGTCGCGGCGAAGCCCCTCCGCCTCTTCCTCGAGCAGTTCACGCACCTGCAGGATCTCTTCGACATCGTTGACCAGCGGGACCATGATGCGAACGTCGCCGTGGGCACTCGCCCGTAGGATCGCGCGCAACTGGGTTCGGAAGAGTTCGGGGACGTCCAAACACACTCGGATCGCCCTCCAACCCAGGAAGGGGTTCTCTTCCCGGGGCATGTGCAGGAACATCGGAAACTTGTCACCTCCGAGATCATAGGTGCGGATGATGACCGCCCCGGTAGGAAACGTTTCCGCAATGCTCCGGTAGGCTTCGTACTGTTCCTCTTCGCTGGGAAGAGAGGTTTGTCCGACGACCAGGAACTCAGTGCGGAAGAGTCCGATACCCTGTGCCCCGTGGCTGAGGGCATGCTGGGCTTCCCCCGGAAGGTCGATGTTGGCCCTGAGCGTGATCGGCTGCCCGTCTGCGGTGACCGGGTCCATCTTGGCGATGACTTCGATCTTTTCTTCCCATGCCTGGATCTGACTATCCCGTTCACGGAAGACCACACGATCCTGTTCGTCCGGATTGAGGATCACCCGTCCGATTCGGCCGTCCAGGATGGCCTCTTGGTCGAGTTCGATGCGGCGGGAAATATCGCCCAGCCCGACGACACAGGGGATCTGGAGTGACCGGGCTAGGATGACCCAGTGAGATGTGCGCGTTCCGAAGTCCGTGGCGATTCCAAGCACAAAGTCCAGGTCCAACTGAGTGACAAGGGACGGTGAAAGGTTCTTCGCGACGACGATGACTTCTTCGCCCAGCCTGCCCACGTCCGACGGATCCGCAATGCCAAGCAGCCTGTGCAGTAGCCTGATCTGCAGGTCCTCCAGATCATTCAGGCGATCCAGTACCATGGGGTGGGCGGTCCGCGTCCACTGGGCCTGGAGCTCGAGCATACGGATGTCGAAAGCCTTAGCGGCGGTAAAGCGGTTTTCCCGCACATAGCGGAGCGCACCATCGACCAACGTCGGATCATCGAGCATCAGCATCTGCGGCTCGAAGATCCGGGCCTCCATGGGCCCCAGGCGTTCCTTCGTACTCTCTTGGAGTCGTGCGATGCGTGCCTTGGCCCAAGTACGGGCTTCGTGGAAACGTTCTACCTCGTGTTCGACCTCCTCCGGCGCGACCATTTCGTGAGGGACCTCCGGTACCCCCCACTCGATCAACAAAGCCTTGCCGATCGCGATCCCGTCTGCTGCGGCGAACCCGTCGAGAACCGTGGACACGGGGTTCAGAGCTCCTCGAATCCACGATCAACGAGTGACGCGAGCGCGTCGAGCGCCTCCTCAGCATCCGTTCCTTCCGCTCGGATGACGAGGCGAGTGCCCTGTTCGGCGGCGAGCATGAGGACGCCCATGATGCTCTTGCCGTTGACGTCTAGATCGTCCTTTTTCACCCAGATTTCGCTCCTGAACCGTCCTGCCAGCTTCACGAACTCGGCCGCCGGGCGGGCATGGAAGCCCATCCGGTTGACGATCTGTACAGTTCGTTCGACGGTCCCGTTCGACGTCATGCGAGTCCTAGGATGGAAAGTGCGAGAACAGCCAAGGCTGTAAGTACGGCGGTGGGTCTCCAAGCAGCATAACCGACTCGGTGGCCCAGGGCGAATCCCACCGCCGATACGAGCAGCCAGGGCCAGAACCCGGCTCCCAGACTGCGGCCATCCATCACGACCACGCCGACGAGAGCACCTAGGGCGAGCGACCCGGCGGCCAGCGTCTTTCGAGTGAGGCCCGGCAAATCCGCCTCTCTCAAGCGCTCCACGACACGATGGCCCCCCTGGAGCCCAATCAAGAAGCTCCAGACGCGTAACCAGAGGTGACCGATGTTGTAGAGGATGAGGAAGAGGCCGATCACAACGTACGGCGGGGCGCCGAGCCATCCCACCATAAGCGCCAGAAGGAGGACCAATGGCCGGAATCCCGCCCAAATGAGGCCATCCCCCAAGCTGCCCAGGCTGCCTCGAATGGCATCCTTGAAACGCCCGATCATTTCGGGATCAGCACCCTCTTCCTCGAGCCGAACCACCGCTCCAGTGGCAATTCCCGACAAATACGGGTGCGCGTTGAACGCCTGCACATGTCGCCGCACGGCACTGTGGAGTTGCTCCGGCTCTCCCCGGAATTTTGCGCGGAGCATCGGCAACAGTGTGTAGGCCAGTCCACCGCCAATCAGGGACCGATAGTTCCATGATCCCTGGATCAAGAACGTTCTAAGGAAGGTCCTCAGACGGGCGGACGTGACAAGGAGGCTCACAGCAGGTAGGCACCTACCAGGCCGGCCACGAGCCCCGCCACGAAAAGCGCTCGTTGCTCTGGCCAACCCCCGAATCCCTTGTACAAGATACCGAGGGAGACAGAAGCTCCGGCCAGGATCAGGACGGCGGTCCAGGCCAAATCCAGCGGCCATGAGGAAGCCAAGCCCGGCACTACCGTGATTCCAATGAGGAGGCCAACCGCCGTGAGGAGGACTCCACGTGCGAAATCACTGAGAATCGCAAGCGCGTGCGCGACTTCGAGTGCGGCCGGTGAGCCTGCTTCGCCCGCCACTCTCCCGAGGATCAGGCCGTTCAGGCGGCGCTGAAGGTTTACGGTCCAGCCGCCAACCTGGCTCCACAGCAGCCCCAGGGACCAGGCGATGGCGATGGCACCAGGCGTAGCCCCTGTCCAAACGGCCACGGTCGCGGCAACCACCGTCGCAGGACCTGTGTCGGGAAAGCGCCCCCCACCGGCCGGTACGCCTGCCAGGTGGTAGAGTTCGAGAGTTGAGCCTACCAACAGTCCGGTGGCCGCATCGCCGGCGAGAGACCCCGCGATGACTCCAGCCACGAGCGGCCGGGAGACCATGAACTGGCCCACGGCGGTGGCGTCCAGAGCAAGCACTCCGCCCAAGACCGATACCACGAACAGGTCACTCAGAGGAGCAATGTCTCCAGATCCACCCGTCTAGACCCGGGAAGATCCTGCGCCGTTACCGTTACGCCTTCGGACACGATCTCGCGGAGCTGGGATGCCTCGCCGGTGTTCAGGTGCAGGTAAGGAAGGCGCTCTACACGGTCGGTCGAGTGGTGGAGGCCACCGAGATTGACGGTCTCTCCCTCCATGCGGCGGTCACGCGCAAGCCCCAGCATGGGCTCGACCCTCCTCGTGAGGATGACGGTGGAGACGTCGTCATCACGGAGTGCCGGAAGCCTCTCGCGGCACTCGGTCACGCTTAGGAACTCACCTTCGGCGTCCTCGGGAAGGCCCAACCGGTAGAGCTCTTGTTCCCATTCGCTGCCGGCCAAATCGTCGTCCACGACGATGTAGCGGCCGGGCCTGAGTTGCGTGCCCCAGCCGATCACCACCTGCCCGTGGATGAGGCGCTCGTCGATCCGAAAGAGTACGACCGTCATGTCACTCGAAGGTGGGCACGCTCCGAACACCCGCTCGCCCCCTATCCAGGAGGCGAGGAACCAACTCGTCGAGCGGAAGGCTGCGGTTGAAGACGAAATCCAGAAGCATGGGGAGGTTGACCCCTGCCACGACGACGCGATGACCGCAATCCCGACAAGTGATCTGGGCCGCCATCGTACAACTCCCGCTGGTCAGGTCGGTGAAAATAACGGCGGGCTGGTCCCCCACCAGCTCATTCAAGCGGTCGACGATGACCTGTGGATTCACGCCCTCGTTGCTCAGCGGAACGATGGCAGCCTCATCAGCGCCGGCAATCTTGACCACTGCGTCCACCATGCCCTGGGCCATGGCTCCGTGGGCGATCAGCACGCCGAGTATGGGACCGTCACTCATAGTCCTGTTCCAGATAGGCTTTGAGGGGCTCCATCGCGGCTTTGAGGCGCTCATCGAACGCGGCGGCGGTGTCGATGCCGGAGAACTTGAGAAGGTGGTTCATCGCGACCACCTCCGAGATCACGGTGATGTTCTTTCCGGGATTGAGTGGAATGGTAACGGTGGGAATTTTCACACCGAGCACCTCCGTCTCGGACGTGTCGAGCCCGGTCCGCGCATATTCTTTTCCGTCCACCCAGTGCTCGAGCTGCACTATGACCTCGAGCCGTTTCTGCTTCCGAATGGCTCGGATGCCGAAGAGTGCCCGCACATCGATGATCCCCAAGCCTCGGATCTCCATGTGGTGACCCTGAAGTTCGTGGCCCTGCCCTATCAACACATCGGCCCCCGGGCGTGACACCATCACCAGATCGTCGGCGACGAGCCGGTGGCCTCTCTCCACCAAATCCAGAACGCATTCGCTCTTTCCGACTCCGCTCGTGCCCATGAACAGCAGGCCTACCCCATAAACGTCGGCCAGAGAGCCATGGAGTTGGGTCGTCGGGGCAAGGGCGGCTTCGAGATACGGTTTGACGCGCCTGTAGAACTCCCTGGTGGTGAGTGTGGTGCGCACCAAGGGTACACCATGCTCCCGGGCCACGCAGAGGACGTCATCCGACACCGGAAGTCCCTTGGTGACAAAAACGACTGGGATGTCGAAGGTGAAGAGTTTGCTGAGGAGCTCCTTGGCGCGCCCGGGTTCCAGCGAGGCCAGGTAACGCATTTCGGTCTCGCCGAACACCTGTGTACGGCCTTCGGGGAACCGCTCCGTATAACCCGACAGTGCGAGGCCCGGGCTCGACATGTCCGAGTCGGCGATGATGCGGTCGAGGCTGACCTCGGGCGTCAGGACCTCCAGTTCCAGGGCTTCAATTTTCCCTTCGAGAAGCTCCCTGACCGTGATCTGTGCGGTCGACTCGGACGCGGCGGTAGGGTCCCTGGTCAAATTCGGTTACTCCTCGATGCCCGAAACGGTCTCGGAAAGCTTCGGCGCTTGATGGTCTCGCCTCTGATCTCGGCCGCGACGCAGCATGCGTCCTAGACGATCGACGAGTTGATTCAGGGCACCTTGAAAAGTGTCTCCCTCACCTCTGGCGATTTTCGGCTCCCTGCCATCGATGTGCAAGACGGCCTCCACCAACTTTTTTCGCTTGTTCGAGTCGAAGATGACCTCGGCGGCTCGCAGGTCGGGATCGTAACGGGTGAGCTTCCGCAACTGATCTTGAGTTCTATCCATGACGGCATCGGGGACGTCGGTGTGACGCGAGGATATCTGTACTCTCATGCTTCCTCCGTAGACTTCGGCCAACCACTCGCCCTCAAAAACTAAGCAGCGCGGTTTGGAAGAGCTACCCGGTCCAGCAACAGCGCCTCCATGCGGTCGGCGGATTCGTGCCACCCGAACCCTTCCGCGAAGGACCTCGCTTCGCGTCCCATCGCCTCACGGGTTTGCCGGTCCCCCAGCAATCGCTGAAGTTCGTCGGCCAACGCCCGAAAATCTCCATGTCGGACCAGCACTCCCGTCCGCCCATCGATCACGGAGTCCCGCAGTCCCGGCGAATCACTCGCCACACTCGGCGTTCCACACGCGGCGGCCTCGATAATGATGATTCCCCAGCCCTCCTTGGGGGACGTGAGAACGTGTAACCATGACGAACGCAGTAATCCGAGCTTGTCCGCCTCACTCACAAACCCTGGAAACTCCACCATCTCCGTGAGGCCCAGGTCCTGGCACCGGCGCTCGAGGGCACCCCGATGATCACCCTTCCCCGCTACGATCAGTCGGCAATCGACTCCGCGGTCCTTGAGTTCAGCCAGAGCGAGGATGATCAGATCAATCCGTTTGTACTTCTTGAGGCGACCCATATAGAGGAGCGTAGGCACGCTGAACCGTTCGTCGTTCGGGTCCGGGCCAAGCCGCTCGAGATCGACCCCATTCGGAATGACCATGATCTGCTCCGGGTCCATACCTCGCGCTATCAGATCGAGCCGCGTGGAATCGGAGACGGCTACCACCGGGAGGTCGCGGAACGCACGGGGCACGGAGCGCTCGAGAAGCCATGTTACCGTGGCGACCGGAAGCGAGGCCTCCTGAAAAGCCGTCTTCCCGAACAGGTGGTGAACGATCAGGACCACCGGAGTGGTCGACCACGACGGGGCGAAGACGGGCACCTTGTTCAGGTCCTCGACAATTACGTCGTACCCTCGAGCCTTTAGGTGTCGCCGGAAATACCAGGGCGCGACCAAGCTAAAGGTGTACCGGCCCCCCACGCGGTGCACCTCGATCCCGTCGAGCTTGCAGCGTGCGGCAGAGCCCGGGCAACCCGAGCAGAGCAGAGTGACGTCATGTCCACGAGACGCCAGCCTGCCGAATATCTCATGGAGGTGTACCTCTGCGCCGCCGGCTTGCGGGTTCTCCCGATCCAGCCAGTTAACGACGAGGATCTTCATGTCAGTGGTGTGGACGACCCCTGTCGCTTATAGAGAGCGTCCAGCACGCCGTTGACGAATTTCGGCGACTCGGCACTCCCGTAACGTTCCGCAAGCCGGATCGCCTCCTGGATGGACACCTTGGGAGGCACATCGCTCAAGAAGAGTATTTCGGTTGCGGCGAGCCGGAGCACTCCACGATCGATGCCGGCGAGGCGCTCGAGTCGCCAGTTCTCCAGCGCGCCAACCAGGTGATCGTCGACGTCGGCGAAATGCGCGTCGAGTGCCTCCAGCAATCGGCGAACATAGGGCAACCGACGCTGGGCGATGGTTCGAGTCCTCATCGTCTCATCGAGCGCGTCCAGGACAGAAGCATCCCGCCCGGCTTCCCACGAATAGTGAATCTGCAGCGCCCAGGCCCGCGATTTGCTCCGGTCGACCTGTTTGTGCCCCCACCCGTCGGCTTCGGGAGTCATGGGCTCCCGAGGTCCACGTTGAAGTCGATCATTGCCAGTGCGCTCACGGCCGACTCACGCCCCTTGTTTCCGCGAGTCCGCGTGGCACGAGCCTCGGCCTGGTCCACGGTGTCTGTCGTGAGGACGCCGAAAATCAGGGGCACGTCGATACTGCGCGCGACCGCCCCGAGCCCTGTAGAAGCCTCGCCGGCCACGTAGTCGAAATGAGAGGTCTCACCGCGGATGACGCACCCCAAAGCAACGATCGCATCGAAACGAGCGGTAGCAGCCGCCGCGCGAGCGGCCTGCGGGAGTTCCCACGCGCCCGGCACGTAGGCGACATGAATGTCGGCCTGCTCCACGCCGTGCTCAATGAGCCCTTCGATGCACCCAGCACAAAGCTCCTCGGTGATGGAGGAATTGAAGCGGGCGACCAACACCGCGATGCGGACACCCGTCCCGCTTCGGGGAGTTGGCAGATGGCTCTCCCACCCTTCAGGCTGCACTACAGCAGATGCCCCAGCTTGGACCGCTTGGTGTCCAGATAATCCTGGTTGTACTGGTCCGGGCTCACCTTGAGAGGCTCTCGGCCCGTGATCTCCAACGAATAACCCTCGAGGCCGACAATCTTACGTGGATTATTCGTCAGCAGCCGGATGCGGCGCAGCCCCAAATCCAGCAGGATCTGCGCACCAATGCCGTAGTCTCGCAGATCCGGCTTGAAGCCGAGCGCTCGGTTGGCCTCCACGGTGTCGTGCCCTTGGTCCTGAAGCTCATAGGCCCGGAGCTTGTTGTGCAGACCGATGCCCCGGCCCTCTTGCTTCAAGTAGACGATCACGCCGAGGCCGTTTTCGGCGATGCGTGCCATCGCCGCGTGCAACTGTTGGCCGCAATCACATCGCAGCGATCGGAATACGTCACCCGTGAGGCACTCCGAGTGCATACGCACGAGTACGTCGGACTTGCCCTCCACCTCGCCGTAAACGAGCGCGAGATGCTCCCGATCGTCGATGGGGCTCTCGAAGCCGATCACGGTGAATTCTCCGAACGCGGTCGGCAGGCGGGCCGTGGCGACGCGTTCGACGATTCGTTCTTTGGCAAGCCGGTGTGCCACGATTTGCGCGACGGTGATGAAGCTGAGCCTATGTTCCTCCGCGAAGACCCTGAGCTGTTGACGGCGCGCCATCGTGCCATCCGGATTCAAAATTTCACAGATGACCCCGGTCGGTGCGAGACCCGCGAGGCGGGCCAAATCGACCCCCGCCTCGGTCTGGCCCACACGGCGAAGCACTCCACCCGGCTTCGCCCGCAGTGGAAAGATATGCCCGGGCCGGCGCAGGTCCTTACGACCGGAATCCGTGTCCATCATGACCTGGATGGTCTTAGCGCGGTCCTGAGCACTGATACCCGTGGTCACACCGAAGCGTTGATGCGCATCGACCGAAATCGTGAACGCCGTGCCCTGAGGATCCGTGTTGTCCTCAGTCATCAAGGGTAGGCCGAGCTCGTCGGCCCTGTCGGGAGTGAGAGCGACGCAGATGAGTCCGCGCCCGAACGTGGTCATGAAGTTGATCATCGCCGGAGTGATCAGTTCAGCTGCGCACACGAGATCACCCTCGTTCTCACGGCCTTCATCGTCCGCGACGATGACGAACTTCCCTTGGCGGATGTCCTCGATGGCAGTTTCTATCGGATCAAACCGCATGGACTAACCTCCTGAAGCGGTCGAGTCGGAACTCTCAAGATTCATTGTGCGACGCGCCCTCCCGAGCCGCGAGCATCTTACCCACGTGCTTCCCTATCAGATCCCCCTCCAGATTGACCGAGGCTCCAGGCTCGAGAAAGCGAAGGTTCGTGTGATCCCACGTAAACGGAATGATGCCGACACGGCAAACGCCGGGCGAGGGCATCGTGCTCACCGTCAGGCTGACTCCGTTGATAGCGATGGAGCCTCGGGGAACCGTGACTTCCGCGACCACGGTCGGAAGAACGAAGTCCATCAGCCGAGTCTCGCCTTCCTCCTCGATGCCGACCAGGCTGCCCACCCCATCCACATGGCCCTGTACGAAGTGCCCATCCACGCGACCGCCAAAGGCGAGGGCGCGCTCGAGATTGAGGTGGTCGCCTACTTGATACCTGGCGGCGATAGTGCGCGATAAGGTGGTTGTCATGCTCTCCACGCAGAAGGTGTCTCCCTCCAGCCTCGTGACGGTGTGGCAGGCCCCATCGATCGCGACGGAGGCCCCCACCTCGAGCCCCGAGACAATCTCCGACGCCCGCACACACATTCGGCGCAGGCCCTCCCGGTCCTCCACCGCGGTGACTATACCCAGTTCTTCAATGATCCCGCTGAACATCACTGACCCCGGTCCAGGACCGTGAGCACGTCATCACCGAAAGAGGTGGGGGTTCCAACCGCATCCCAGCGGCGAGGATCGTCGGCCGGCCCGAGGTCCGGGAAGGCCGGTACCCCGTTTTCGCCGAGCACGACAGGTGCGACGAACATGTAGAAGCGGCGTGCGATACGTGCCGTGGTCAGGGCGGAGGCGAGCTTCGCTCCGCCCTCGCACAAAACCGCCCTGATCCCGCGCTCCCCGCACGCGTCCATGACCGCCGGAAGGTCCAGTCCGTTCTCGGATCGGGGCACCCGCATGACGTTTGCGCCAGCGGCCTCGAGGGCTGCAACCGAACCCTCGTCCGCGTCCTCGGATGTGAAGATCAGCAAGGGAGCGGTATCGATATCCCGGAACAAAGCGGCCGATGGCGTCAGTTTGCACGTGGTATCCAGGACAAGCCGAGTCGGCGGCACCCTCGGCGTGACTGCACCACGGACGGTCAGGAGCGGGTCGTCGGTCAGGGCAGTGGTAGAACCGACCATGATGGCGTCGAAGCCTGCCCTCAGGCGATGGACCTCCTCCTGCGCAAGCGGCCCCGTCAGGGTCGTGCGTTCGCCCGGCGCGGCAGCGACGTACCCGTCGAGGCTCACGGCCAGCTTGAGCGCCACATAGGTGGAACGCTCTTCGGTGTTGTGGAAGAAAATGGGGTTTCTTCGTCGCGCTTCGACCTGCGTGTAAACAGGCCCTACCACCTCGACGCCCTCGGAACTCAGATGCGAATTACCCCTGGCGGATTGTATTCCAGGGTCACCCGCACCATAGACCACCCGAGCGATGCCCGCCGCTACCAGTGCCGGAGCGCATGGAGGGGTCTTCCCCCGGTGATTGCAGGGCTCCATCGACACGTATGCCGTGCCCCCCCGTGCTCGAGCGCCTGCGGCCTCCAGTGCCCCGATCTCCGCATGGGGCCCTCCGAAGTACTCGTGGCACCCTTCCCCGACCACTTTGCCGTCCCTTACGATCACACATCCGACCATCGGGTTGGGATGAACCCTGCCCCATCCTCCGCCGGCCAACGTCTCCGCCTGTTCGAGCCATTCGACGTCCCGGGCGGAGAGGGTTGCGTGCGAGGTCAGCGTAGGGGACATCACAAGGTGACGCGTAGCGCAGCGGAAGCGAAGAGCGGGCGGGACGACGCGCTGAAGTCGCCGGTTCGTCTCGGCAGGTCGCCGAATCCTGACGACCAGCCCGCCTCGATCGACCCCTGGACGACCAAGAACGACCAGGAGGTGCCACCGAAGTAGACCGTTCGTCGGTCGACAAAATCAGCCGTCGCGGTGCTGAAGGCGCCTCCGGGAGCGATTGTACGCATGGACATTCCCCCACGATGCCAATCCCAACCCGCACCCGCAAAAAAACCGATGAACGGTAGGTTCTTTCCGATAATCGCCCGAACCGACGTCGTGGAGACATCGAAGGTGATCTCGGCGTTGTCGCTCGTCCGACCGCCATACGTGGCTTCGCCCAAACCACGATGCACCACTGAAACCGACACGCCTGGGGCCGTGAACGATTCGCGCAGGAGGCCCAGGCGCGCGCCCACACCCACTGTCCCCGAATCATCACCGAATTCACTCGGCAACCTCAGATAGCTGACCGTGGCGAGGAGGTCGAGGGAGAAAAGGCCACCGACCGACGGTACCACGGAGAACCCGTCCAGGACCGAGACCACGATCGAGCCCTGAATCGTCGGTACCCAAAGCGTCTGATCGTCTACGTCCGGACGGGATGCGCCCGTGGCGCGTGGGCTCTTCAGGCGGCCGAGTGTAGCGCGTAGGCTCGCAGAGACGCGCGGCACGGATCCAAGCTTTTTCCCGAGCGTGCTCGAGCTTCCGGGCACATCCGTGCCCCCGGCGCCCACGAACCCCAGGCCGGCACGGAGCGCCTGGGTCGCCATCGCGACCTCTTCGCACCAGGTGCGCGCAACGCTCGCTCCTTCGAGGCATCGGCTCACGAGTATTTCGGCCTCCTGCCCGGAAGCTACCGAAACGCTGCCCACAACCATGCCCATAGCGAGCATCGAGGACACCCGACCGCTCTTCATACCAAGCTTATTCCTGGCTCACTCCGCACACTTCCCAGCACCCAGGCCGCCGTTCCCGCAGCGTTGAGCCGGTCTACGATGGAGTCCGCGAATTCAGGCGCTACCACCGCGATCATGCCGATTCCCATATTGAAGACGCGGAACATCTCGTCCGGCTCAACGCGGCCCGCTTCGGCCAGCAGCCGGAACGTTTCAGGCACGGTCCACGAGTCCAAATCGATCGTGGCCCCCACGGCCGGCCCGAGCGTTCTCGGGAGGTTGCCGGGTATGCCGCCGCCGGTAATGTGCGCCAGACCCTTGATGATGCCCTCGCCCAGAAGCGGACCCAGGAGTGCTAGGTAGCTGGAATGGACCGTCAGCAGCACGTCGGCGACCGACCCGTCCTGCTCCGGAAAGACATCATCGACGTCCAGGCCCAGTACATCAAAAACGATCCGGCGAGCGAGCGTGTATCCGTTGGTATGCAGGCCCGAAGAAGGCATACCGATGAGTGTGTCTCCGGCCATGACGCCCGAGCCATCCAGAATGCGATCCCGTTCCACGACTCCGACGATGAAGCCTGCGAGATCATACTCGTTGGCCCGGTAGAAGTCCGGCATCTGGGCCGTTTCTCCGCCGAGCAGGGCACATCCGTTCTCGCGACAGGCCACGGCGACACCGCCTACGACCTCCTTCACCACGGCTTCGTCGAGCTCACCCGTGGCGAGGTAGTCGAGGAAGAAGAGCGGACGCGCTCCTTGAACCAGGATGTCGTTCACGCAGTGATTCACCAGGTCCTGGCCCACCGTGTCGTGCCGTCCGGAGCGAAAGGCGATCTTGAGCTTGGTGCCCACTCCATCCGCGCTCGAGACCAGTACGGGGTTCGCAAACTCGGGCGGGACCGCGTAGAGGCCCCCGAAGAGGCCCATCTCTGACAGCGTGTTGGCGTCCCGGGTGGATTCGACGAGGTCTCTCAACCCCTCTTTCGTACGGTCGGCCGCATCCAGGTCGACACCCGCCTCTCGGTAGCTGAGGCCCCGAACGTCAGTCATTGGTACTCCCGACCGTATCGAACTCGTGTTCGAACGCGGTCATCTCCTTGAACTCGGCGACTCGCTCGAGCACATCGTCCGTAGTGATTTCCTTGAAGCGATCGATGCTGAAGCTCTCGACCGCGAACGAGCCAGTGACCGAGCCGTAGATCATCGCCCTGCGGTAGTCGGCCCGTGTAGGATTGATCGTCTCGGCAAGATAGCCGAGAAAACCGCCTGCAAAAGCATCGCCGGCGCCCGTGGGGTCGACGATCGCGTCCAACGGATAGCCGGGGGCGAAAAAGGACCAGTCCTCGGCGAAGAGAGCCGCGCCATGCTCGCCTTTCTTTATGACCACGATCGATGGTCCCTGCTCTCTGATCCACCGGCTGGCTCGAACGAGATTGGGATCACCCGCCAGGAGTTTCGCCTCCGAGTCGTTAACCATGAGGATGTCTACACGCTCCAACAGATGCAGCAGGGCCTCCCCGCTGCCTTCGATCCAATAGTTCATGGTATCACACACGACTACGCTGGGGGCTCTCACCTGCTGCAGAACGTCCGACTGAAGCTCCGGTGCGATGTTGCCGAGAAAGACGAACTTCGCGTCTCGGAACTGTTCCGGAATTCGTGGCTTGAAGTCCGCGAACACCCCAAGCCGCGTGTCGAGGGTCTCGCGAGTATTGAAGTCGTCGCCGTACCTGCCGGCCCAGAAAAAGCTCGACCCGTCCGCTTGTTCCACCCCGCTCAGATCGGCCCCCCGCTCACGAAGAAAATCGAGTTCGGCCATGGGATAGTCTTGGCCCACGACACCCACGACCTGAACGTTGGACAGAAGTGTGGCGGCGCCGCTGAAGAAGACGGCCGACCCCCCCAGCACACGCTCGGCCCTGGCGTGGGGCGTTTCTACAGAATCCAGGGCGATGCTGCCTACGACGAGAACTGTCATTGTGCTCGTGGTCGAGGGGTGACGCAATTCATGATCGAGCCTCGTCGCGCTCCATACGCTCGGGAGCGGAGAGGCCGAGCACCGCGAGGCCGTTCGCCAGGACGATCTGCACGGAGCGCGTGAGCGCCAGGCGGGCCCCGCGCAGCTCTGGGCTGTCCACCAGTACGGCCAAGTCCGGATTGCGACTGGGGTTGCCCGCGTGATACCACGAATTCACGGCACCCGCTAGTTGTTCGAGGTAGTCGCACACCAGGTGCGGCGCCCTGAGTTCGGCTGCCCTTTCGATGAGACCCGGAAGGTCCGTGAGCCTCTTGATGAGTTCCAGCTCCGTCGGGTGTGCCAGCAGAGTCAGGTCCGAGCCGGCGACCGCGGCGTTCTCGAGATCGACTCCGGCCTTCCGAAAGATGCTACACATGCGGGCGTGGGCGTACTGGATCTTGTAGACCGGATTCTTCTCCGACTGATCGAGCGCGAGATCGAGGTCGAACACCAGTTGCGCTTCGGGCTTCCTCCATTGGAACAGATAGCGCGTGACGTCCACACCTACCTGCTCGAAGAGTTCCCGCAGCGTGATCAGGAATCCCGAGCGCTTCGAGAGCTTGACCTCTTCCCCGGCCCTCTCCACCCGCACCATTTGATGAAGGACATATTCCGGATAGCCTGGAGGCAATCCAAGGGCCTGTAGGCCCGCACGCACGCGCGCTATGGTACCGTGGTGATCGGAGCCCTGGACGTTGATCACGTGCTCGAAGCCCCGTCCCCACTTGTCCATGTGGTATGCGACGTCAGGGAGAAAATACGTCGGCGCACCATCACTCTTGAGCATCACTCGGTCCTTTTGGTCGCCGAACTCGGTGGTCTTGAGCCAGACGGCCCCTTCGTGATCGTACACGAGGCCGGTAGCCCGGAGATCCACCACGGTGGAAGCGACCGAGCCATTCTCGTAGAGTGATGATTCCAGAAAATACGTGTCGAACCGTACCCCGAAGTCTTCCAGGTCACGGTCCTGCTCCTCACGCAGCTTCGCCACGGCAAAGACCCGAAGTGCCTCGAGAGCGTCAGGAGTAACTTCGCCGGCGTACCGGTCGCCCACCTGGTCTATAAACTGGTTAGCGAGTTCTACGACGTAATCGCCGTGGTAGCCGCCTTCGGGAATTTCCGCGTCGTTGCCCAATCCTTGCTGATAGCGGGCCCACATGCTCTCCGCCAGGCGATCGATCTGGATACCGGCGTCGTTGTAGTAGTACTCCCGGCTCACGGACCATCCCGTCCATTCGAGAAGGCCGGCGATCGCATCGCCGAGGGCAGCCTGGCGGGCGTGTCCGATATGTAGTGGACCGGTCGGGTTCGCGGACACGAACTCGACCATGATCGGGCGTCCCTCCCCCACATCGGTCCGCCCGTACTCGGTACCGGCGACCAAAACCTTCTCGAGTAGGGCGGCCACTTGGCCTTGATCGCGGCGAAAATTCAGGAATCCCGGCCCGGCGACCTCCACCGCCTGCACGCCGGCTGCGTCCAGGTCCAGCCGCTCGGCGATCTCTTCCGCGATGGCACGAGGCGGTCGCTTCAGGACCGACGCGAGCGTGAGCGCGACGTTGGTAGCGAAATCCCCGTGCGCAGGATCCTTGGGGCGCTCGAGCTGGATTTCTGCGCTCTCCACACCCATCTCGGAGAGGACGGCTTCAATCGCGTCGCGAATGGCCGACTCAGGCATTGTCCGGTCTACTCGTCCTTGGAGGACGACGATTTGGACTTCGACTTGGACCCGCCGGTGTCTCCGGTGCCACCCTTGCTTCCGGAGGCACCCTTGTCGGAAGTATCGCTGGACGATGAACTGTCACCGGCGACATCCGACGCCTTGGCCTTCTTGTAGTCATCACTCCGATAGTCCGTGATGTAGAAGCCATCGCCCTTGAAAATGAAGCCGGCTCCAGCCGAGAGGATACGTTCAGCCGCTGCACCGCACACCGGGCATGTGGCGCCCGGTTCGTCGGACATTCGTTGAAAAAGATCGAAGGCGTGCCCCTTGGGGCAGCGGTATTCGTATGTCGGCATCCGTTGGCCGTGGAATGTTGGAATGTGGGAATGTGTCGCAAAGTGTGACGGTGAAATAAAATAACGCGCCGGGCCGGGCTTCAACACCGGGGAGGGTCAGGGATCGTAGGTGCCCCACTCTTCACGGAGCACGGCATGGATCTCACCCAGGGTCACGAGAGCCTTCACGGCGTCGATGATCGGTGGCATGAGATTGTCCCCGCTTGCGGCAGCCGAGCGTACGGCTTCACGCGCCTGTGATGCGTTCTCCTGATCCCTGCCGGTCTTCAGCTTCTGGAGACGGTCGGTCTGCCGCTCAGCAAGCGTACCGAACTCGGGACCCATGATTCGCGGTTGGTCTTCGGTCTCCTGGAACACATTGAGACCAACGACGCTCCGACGCCCTGCCTCGATGTCCATCTGGCAGCTGTACGCCGCCCGGTGGATCTCCTCCTGCATATAACCGATGGCCTTCGCGGCGCCGCCCAGCCGGTCGATTTCCTCAATGTAGGTGTTGGCCCGCTCCTCGACGGCATCAGTGAGCCCCTCCACATAGTAGCTTCCACCGAGAGGATCGACGGTCTTCGTGACGCCTGCCTCGTGAGCGATGATCTGTTGAGTCCGAAGCGCCAGCTTGGCTGCCTCCTCGGTAGGCAGTGAGAGGGCCTCGTCGTACCCGTTCGTATGGAGCGACTGGGTTCCGCCCAGCACGGAGGCAAGTGCCTGTATTGTGCTGCGCACCACGTTGTTGAGCGGCTGTTGGGCCGTGAGCGTGGATCCACCCGTCTGGGTGTGAAAGCGCAGGCGGCACGACCGGTCGCTGGCTCCGTGCCGCTCCCGCATCAACCTGGCCCACAGTCGCCGGGCTGCTCGGAACTTGGCGATTTCTTCGAAGAAGTCGTTGTGCGCCGCGAAGAAGAAGGACAGTCGCGGTGCGAAGTCCTCCAACTCCAAGCCACTCGCCAGGGCACGCTCCACGTACTCGAGACCGTTCGCCAGCGTGAACGCGATTTCCTGGGGCGCCGTCGAGCCCGCTTCCCGTATGTGATAGCCCGAAATGGATACCGCATTCCACTTCGGGATCTCGGTGGCGCAAAAGGCCATCACATCCGAAACCAACCGGAGGCTCGGCTCGACGGGAAAGATGTATGTGCCGCGGGCGACGTATTCCTTCAGGATGTCGTTCTGAACGGTGCCCGAGAGTTCCGCGAAGGAAACGCCCTGCTCGTCCGCGACCGCGACATAGAGAGCGAGGAGCGTCGCGGCGGTGGAGTTGATCGTCATGGACGTGGAGACTGCATCGAGGCGGATACCGTCGAACAACAGACGCATGTCCTCCAGCGAGTCGATCGCGACTCCGACCCTGCCGACCTCGCCCTCCGCCATGGCATGGTCAGAATCGTAACCCATCTGGGTGGGCAGGTCGAACGCCACGGAAAGGCCCGTTGTTCCCTGCTCGAGCAGGTAGTGATAGCGGGCGTTGGTCTCTTCCGCGGTACCGAATCCGGCGTATTGCCGCATGGTCCACAGCCGCCCTCGATACATATCGGGATACACACCACGTGTGAACGGAAACGACCCGGGGGAACCTTCTTGAGAAGGCGAGGTCGATTCGTAGAGGCGTTCCACCGGAATCCCACTGTCGGTGGTGAATTCCTCTGGGTTGTCGTTTGGCGACATCGCGTCTTTCCCCTACGTGTCGCTCAGCGGCGCGAGATCGATCAGGAGCTGACCCTTCTCGACAGCGTCGCCATGCGAGACATGGATTCTCTCAACCCGGGCTGCTGCTTCTGCCCTGAGCTCGTTCTCCATCTTCATGGCTTCGATGATGACTAGGCCTTGTCCCTGCTCGACGCGGTCGGTCTCGTTGACCTCTACACTAACGATGAGCCCTGGCATCGGCGCCCGGAGCGCCTGGGCACCATTCGAGGACCCCGGGTCCCCCGTCATCTCGAGAATCACCGCCGTGCGCTCGTCGATCACTTCCGCGACCTCGTGGCATCCACCCACGTCGACGATCCAGCTACGCCCCTCCCGCCTGGCTACAACCCGGTAGGACGTACCGTCCATGAGGAGCGTCCTAACGTCCGTTCCGCGGATTCCGTCGAGATCTACGGAGACCGTCTTGTCGCCAAGGCGCACCTCTCGAGTCCCGACGTCCACAGGCACGGTTTTTCCCCGAATCGTGACGAAATAGAGCATCAGGACGAGCTCTCTCGTGACGCCAGAGTAACCAAGGTCTCCACGTGTGCCGTCTGAGGAAACATGTCGAACGCGAGAACCTGCTTGATCTCGTAGGCTCCAGCCAGACGTTCCAGATCGCGAGCCAGAGTTGCGGGATCACAACTGATGTAGGCCAGCAAGGCTACCGGGCTTTCTGCGAGGAGCCCCGGAACCGGTTGGGCCAGGCCGCCCCTCGGGGGGTTGAGAATAGCCACATCCGCCGGCATCGCCGCACCGAGCAGCTCCTCAACGGGGCCCTTACGCACATCCAGTCCGGATGGTGCCCCCTCGATGGCTATGGCAACGGCAGCCGGATCGATCTCGATACCGACCACGGTAGCACCCGCACGAGCCAGGTGCCGCCCGATGAGTGCCGTCCCACAATAGGCGTCGATCACCCGCAGGCCTTTCGGTGAGGGCAATGCGGCAAGCAGGCGTCGATACAGAGACTCCCCCATGGCCGCGTTGACCTGCGAAAACGCTCCGGGGCCCACCCATACGGGCTGCCCCAAGCGCGTGTCATACACTGCCCCGTCACCCGCCACCAAGCGGGGCGGTCCGTTTTCGCCGGCTCGCCACACAGATACGATGCCGGACTCGGCGTCCAACAGCGCTCCCAGGTCTCCTTTGCCCTTCCCTCCGGCCACGACCAATACGACCCCAGCGTCGGCGGCCATCAGCGTGAGCCGCAGTGTCCGCCCGCCCGGCAATTTCCGGGCGCCCGGTCCCCAGGATCGTCTGAGCGCCGCCCACGCGCGGTTGATCCGCGGATCGGCGATGAGGCAGGCGTCCGGAATGTCGAGGACTCGGCCGGGGGCGTCGATCTTGTGAAAACCCGCCACGACGCGTTCGCCACCAACTCGCAGCAGGGTGAAGGTCACTCTGGTTCGGTAGCCCAGTTGCTCCGGGGAGGGTTGCACATCGGGAGCGGTCTCCTCGAGACCCCCGATGCGGGTCAGGGCGTCAGCCACGAAACGCCCCTTCCACCGTAACTGCGCTTCGTAGGGGATGTGCTGCAGTGTGCACCCTCCGCACGCGTGATAGTACGGACATTGAGGACTCGTGCGCTCACTGCTGGGCTCGAGTATTTCCCGTAGCCGGGCTCGGGCCCAGCGTGCCTTCTTCTTCTGAACCACGACCCGCACCCTGTCGTTGGGCGCGGTACGGTGCACGAAGACGACAGGGCCGTCAGGAAGGTCGCCCACGCCGGATCCATCGGAAGACAGGCTCCGGATACGCACCTCGACCGGGGAGTCGTTCGGTCCGGAAGTGTCGGCTATTCTTGCCTCCAAGGCCATCCTGC
>JADFRS010000176.1 GCA_022561145.1 Gemmatimonadota bacterium | reverse complement strand
CGAGAGATCGTCGTCCACGAGCGTAACCGGCCGGACGACACGTTCGGATTCGGCGTGGTGTTCTCCGACGCCACGATGGCCGAGTTGGAAAGCGCTGAGCCGGGCACGTACCGAGAAATTGTGGATGCGTTCGCCCACTGGGACGACATCGACATCCACTACGGCGGAGAGGTGGTCCGTTCCGGGGGGCACGGGTTCGCCGGCCTCTCTCGTATGCGCTTGCTCCAGATTCTTCAGCGACGAGCCATCGGCCACGGCGTCGAGCTCCACTTCGAGTCCGACGTCGAGGACATCGAGGCGCTTCGCGATGCCGACCTGATGATCGCGGCAGACGGTGCGAACAGCGCGACGCGCGATCGTTACGCAGAATCCTTCCAACCCGACGTCGACTTCAGGCCCAATCGTTTCGTCTGGTTCGGCACGACCTGTCCCTTCGACGCGTTCACCTTCTTTTTTCGTGAGACCGAGCACGGCCTTTGGCGCGTTCACGCGTACCAGTACGAGGACGGCCTGGCCACGTTCATCGTGGAGGCCCGGGAAGAGACCTGGCGGGCCTCGGAGCTCCCCGAGCACGACGAAGGTGCCGCCAGGGATTTTTGCTCGAACCTGTTCGCCGAGGAACTCCAGGGTCATCCGCTTCTCACCAATCGCTCGGTGTGGCGCCAGTTCCCGACTGTGCGGAACCGGTGTTGGAGCCACGAGAACGTGGTCCTGCTCGGAGATGCGGTCCACACGGCCCACTTCTCGGTGGGGTCGGGCACTCGGATCGCGATGCTGGACGCCATCGCGCTCACCGAGGCGCTGGACGGCAACGGGGATGTGCAGGCCGCACTCGCTTCCTACGAGGAGGAACGGCGCCCCCAGGTGGAGAGCCTGCAACGCGCCGCACAGACGAGCCTCCAGTGGTTCGAGGACACGGAGCGCTATATGAGCCTGGCGCCCACGCAGTTCGGGTTCACGCTCTTGACGCGCAGCCTCCGCATCACGCATGAGAACCTCCGTGCCCGGGACCCGGCATTCGTGGACCGTGTGGATACGTGGTTCGCGGGAGAGTCGGAGCGGCAGTCGGGCGAGAAGGTCCGCGTGGATCCTCCTCCTCCCCCGATGTTCACCCCTTTCAAGCTGCGCGACATGGTGCTGGCCAACCGGGTCGTGGTGTCGCCCATGTGCCAGTACAGCGCGGCCGACGGAACACCCGGCGACTGGCACCTCGTGCATCTGGGGAGCCGGGCGGTCGGTGGCGCGGGGCTCGTGATGGCGGAGATGACCAATGTTTCCCGGGACGGCCGCATCTCGCACGGTTGCACCGGGCTCTACAAGGACGAGCACGTGGGTGCGTGGGGTCGCATCGTGGACTTCATCCACGCGAACAGCCCGGCCAAGGTGGGCATCCAGCTGGGGCACGCCGGCCGAAAGGGAGCCACCCAGTTGCTCTGGGAGGGTCCGGACGAACCGTTGGAGAGCGGGGCGTGGGATATCCTATCGGCATCGTCCATCCCCTATCTACCGCAGAGCCAGGTGCCCAAGCAGATGACGCGGGCAGACATGGACGAGGCCAAGGCCGACTACGTGCGCGCGGCCGAAATCGCCGAGGAGGCCGGCTTCGACATGCTCGAGGTCCACATGGCCCACGGGTACCTCCTGGCCACGTTCATCTCGCCGCTCACCAATGAGCGCGACGACGAGTACGGGGGTAGCCTGGAGAACCGCATGCGCTTCCCTCTCGAAGTGTTCGACGCGGTGCGTGCCGCATGGCCCGACGAGAAGCCGATATCGGTGCGCATCAGCGCGGTCGACTGGAAGCCCGGAGGCATGCGACCCGAAGACTCCGTTGAGGTCGCTCGCATGCTCCGGGCTCACGACTGTGACATCGTGGATGTCTCGGCCGGGCAGACGGTGTCGGACCAGCAGCCCGTGTACGGCCGACTGTACCAGACCCCTTTCAGCGACCGGATCCGGCATGACGTCGGCATCCACACGATGGCTGTGGGCAACATCTCGTCGTACATGGACGTGAACACGATTCTTGCGGCGGGCCGCGCCGATTTGTGCTTGCTCGCGCGCGCACACCTGTTCGATCCCTATTGGACCCGCCATGCAGCGTACACCCTGGGCTACGACCTCGAGTGGCCGGACCAATACAAATCGGTAAGTGACTATACGGCCCGCTTCGCATTCGATTTGGGTGCAACGGAGAGCACATGAAGAAGGCGCTTACGTACGCAAGCTACCTCAGGCTGGACGAGCTTCTCTCGCTTCAGGAGCCCCTCTCGGAGGGGCCGGAGCACGACGAGATGCTGTTCATCGTGATCCATCAGGTCTATGAGCTTTGGTTCAAGGAGGTGCTTCACGAGTTGGACTACGTGGATCGCTTGCTCGCCGACGGCGATCGGCCACGCATGCTCCACACCATGAAGCGCGTGCTCACGATCCTGAAGGTTCTAGTGTCCCAGCTCGACATCCTGGAGACCATGACGCCCTTGGAGTTCATGTCGTTCCGCTCCCGGCTAGAGGCTGCCAGCGGTTTCCAGTCCTATCAATTCCGCGAGCTCGAGTTTCTGCTGGGGGTGAAGGACGAGCTCGCGATCCGGCGATTTCAGGAAGGGAGCACGGGGCGGCGGGCGCTCGAGAAACGCTACGGTGAGAGGACCGTGTGGGACGCCTTCCTGCAATTCCTACACGGTGCTGGATACAGCCTCTCACCGGAGACCCTCGGGCGGGACGTGACCCACTCGGTGGAGCCATCCGCTGAGGTTCAGGAGGTCCTGCTGGAGGTGTACCGGAACGATCCCGAGGTCGCGGCCGTGTGCGAGCGGTTGGTCGACCTGGACGAGGGCATCCAGGAGTGGCGCTACCGCCACGTGAAGATGGTGGAGCGTACCATAGGCGTGAAGCGAGGCACCGGGGGCTCATCGGGTTCGGAGTTTCTACACACCACGCTGAACCGCCCTGTGTTCCCGGACCTGTGGGCCATTCGGGCGCGCTTGTGAGGCTCGATCCCGAGGTCCTCGCACCCCACTACTCCCGGTTCCGCGTCTCCCAACGTCTGCTTCTTACAGGGCACTCCCACCAGGCCTGGCCCGACGTGGCGTTCGAGGGTCAGCAGCGGGCTTGGCTGGATGCGGCAGAGCTGGCCGACCTCAAATGGGAGAAGGCTGAAGCCAAGGCCGAGCATTTCCGGCAGGGCGTGACGAAGCTGCTGGACGACCCCGGAGGCCACATCGCGCTGGCCCCCAACACGCACGAGCTGGTCGTGCGGTTTCTTTCGGCGCTATCGCTCCGCGAGCGGCCACGACTGGTCACCTCCGCCGGGGAGTTCCACACGATCAGGCGCCAGCTCGACCGCTTGGCCGAAGAGTCCATCGAGGTGGTCGAGGTGGCGGCGCTCCCGGCGGCCACTCTGGCCGAGCGGCTGGTCGACGCGGTGGACGACCGCACGGCCGCGGTGTTGGTCTCCAGTGTGCTGTTCCAGAATGCGCACATCGTGCCGGGTCTGGGTGATGTCATGGAGGCCTGCCAACGCGCCGGCGCCGAGCTGCTCGTGGACGCCTACCACCAAGTAAACGTCGTTCCGTTCTCGATCTCCGACGACGGGCTGGCGCAGGCGTTCGTGGTGGGTGGCGGTTACAAGTACTTGCAGATGGGGGAGGGGAACTGTTACATGCGGGTGCCGGGGGATTGCACGCTGCGTCCCGTGATCACCGGGTGGTTCAGCGAGTTCGCGACGCTCGCCAATGAGGGGAGCCCGGATCGAACGGCCTACGGAGAGGGCGCGGCCCGGTTCGCCGGCGCCACGTACGATCCCACCAGCCATTACAGGGCGGCGGTCGTGCTCGATTTCTTCGAGGTGCAGGGCATGACGCCCCAGACGCTTCGGGAGACCAGCCGGCACCAGGTGGGCGTCTTGGCAAAGGCGTTCGACGCCTTGGACATCGACCCGGCTGTCATCGACCGGGATCGTTCGGTTCGGCTGGAGCACATCGGGGGCTTCCTCGCCCTCCGCTCCATGCGGGCCGGCGAGCTCTCGGCAACGCTGGCCGCGCGGGGGGTCATGACGGACCACCGGGGTGACACACTCCGTTTGGGGCCGGCGCCCTACCTGACGGATGCCCAGCTCCAGGATGCCGTGGCTTTGTTGGGGGAGCTGGTGGTAGGGTAGGCACTACCCCCCGCTATTCATCCAGGCCGTATACCAGACACTCCGCAGCATCTCCGCCCCAGCCGTGAGGCGCTCCAGCGCGAACGCCGAAGCTTCCGGATGCGGGTTGGCCGGGTCGAATCCCACGTCTTTCTCCAACTCGTAGAGCCGCTCGACCAGATCGTTCGACTCGTCGAGGTATGCCCAGACCGCGCTCCGGAGGTCACCCAGAACCTCGGGGTTACTCCCGATCCCATCCCTCACTTCGTCGGGCGTCACCGCCGCCGATACGAAGGCGGACTCGAAGCGTGAGTGAAAGTCCCTAGCGGTGGAGAAGTCCCGTGGGTTGGGTGCGTTGGCCGACCAGCCGTTGAAGTGGATGGTCGAATGGTGCGGCTGCGATCCGTCCGCCACGTAGTGCCCCAGCACGCCGGCGTCGTTCACGATGCGCTCTTCGATCCACGCCTTTTCCTCTCCGGACGCCGTCCTCCACCGTCTGAACTCCGTCTCCAGCCGCTGCGCCAGCTCCACGATTCGGAAAGGCAAGAACCCCGCATCCCTCTCGGGCCGGCTCAGCGTGGTTTCGCGGTAGAGCACGGCGAGGAACTGGAATCGGTCGGGTGCTTCGCGGGCCGCGGCAGGCACGTTTTCCAGGTCGATGTAGTGGTCGTACCGGAACGCCTCGTTCATCTCGACCATGTCGTTGTCGCGCCAACGGTCCGGCTCGAAGTTCAGGTAGCTCAGCTCTTGCACCTCACGCCGGAAGAACGCCGGCATGTCGCCCGGGACGTTGGCGGCGGCCGCCCGCCCCACCATCAAATGGCCGTCGCGACCCCATGGAGCCGACATCGCTCCGAGGGTCACGACTAGGGTGAGACCCAGGAGCGGCAGCCTCATTCTGTTGCTGCTCATCGATCGGCGCTCCTCACCGTCCGTTGGGAAGGATGGGCTTCTGGCCCAGAGGAAGCGGCGACTGGTAGGGCTTCCCTCCGGTTTTCTCCTGGAAGAACGCTTGAGCCCGCTGCACCAGATCGGGGTTGGTGAGGATGTCCACACCTGTGAGCGCCAGGACCTGGGCGGCCCGGTGCGCCGACACGACCGATCCCTCTGTGCCGTGCGAGGCAGAGGTGGCCCAGCTGTGCCAAGGGATATCGGCGGCCGCGCTGGTCACGTTGATCCCGGCGGTCGGTACGATGCGGCTCACTTCGGCCACGTCGGTGGATCCGCCTGAGGCCTCTTCCTCACCGTCGGCCAACGGCTTGATCGCAGTATTCAGGCCCTTCTGCTCGATTCCGAGGAAGGCCTGCAGTTGCCTGGCGAAGTCGTGGAAGGCTTCCGGATACTCGGGCTCGCCGAGCGCCTCCATGTTCGCCTGGAGCGCCTCCTGGAGGGGTCGGTTCAGGTTGTACGCGTGTACGCCGGTGATGAGCGTGACTTCGTGCGTGGTGCGTGTGCCCATCGCCGCACCCTCGGCGATTTTGAGCAGCCAATCGTACCACTCCTGCACCTTCTCGCGGTCTACGTCGCGAACATAGTACCACACCCTGGCGTACTCGGGCACCACGTTGGGCGCCTCGCCCGCAGAGGGAATCACGTAGTGGATGCGCGTGGAGGGAAGGACGTGCTCGCGCATCAGGTTGGCGCCGTCGTTCATCAGTTCCACGGCGTCCAGCGCGCTCCGCCCATTCCACGGATCGAAGGACGAGTGCGCCGCCTGTCCGTAGAACTCGACCTGGAAATTGTTCATGGCGCGGCCGGGGTTGTTGTTCACCTCGGTCTCGAGCCCGGGATGCCATTCGAGCACGGCGTCCAGGCCGTCGAACAGGCCGTCCCGGGCCATGTAGACCTTGCCCACCACGGTCTCCTCTGCGGGGGTGCCGTAGAGCTTGATCGTGCCCGCGAGGTCTTCCGACTCCATGGTGCGCTTGAGCGCGATGGCGGCGCCCACCGAGCCCGCCCCGAACAGGTTGTGGCCGCAGCCCTGCCCGTGCGGGTGGTCGTCCTCGCGGGGCGTGCGCTCGGGCACCGGCGCGTTGCCGATGCCGGGCAGGGCGTCAAACTCTGCCAGGATGCCGAGCACGGGCCGGCCGGATCCAAATGTGGCGACGAAGGCGGTTGGCATGTCCGACACGCCGCGCTCGAGGGTGAAGCCTTCTTGCTCGAGCAGGTCCGCCAAGTACTCCGCTGATTGCGTCTCGAGGAGGGCGGTCTCCGAGAAGTCCCACAGGGTCATGGCCATGCCCCTGATCTCGCTGCTGAGCCCGTTCACTTGTTCCAGAACGGTCCGCTTGGCACCCTCAAAGTCCTGCCCCGACGACGGTGACGCTGCGGCGATCACCATTAGTGTGGTCACCAGCACGGTGTTTCTCGCCACGCGCTGGGGGGACGTGGCGGCCGGTGGGATGCGGTCCATCGTCATTTTCCTCATGGAGGGGTACTCACCTCGGCCAGTGCGGTCGCGGCTCGATCGTCCAGAGACATTGGGCCCACGCGCCTCAAGTCGGCAAGGCATGGAGCTTCAGAGCACCGAGTTCTGGCGGGTCCGTACCGTCGAACACTTCGGATAGCCCGGTCACCACCAACGCGATGGACCCTCGTCTGCTCGGCGCGGTATGGGTTGGTCGAACCTTGTCATGATAACGGGAGTGCCAGACGCTTGATGACGATGACCCCCTGGGTAACGCGACTCCTCATCGCTAATGTGGTCTTCTACTTCATGGCGGCGCCGGGCAGCCCCCTCTACCATCTCCTCACGTTTCATCCGGCGGCGGTATTCGGGGTCGATAGGTCCTATATTCCGGGCATCCCGTTCCGTCCGTGGACGCTCGTCTCCTACATGTTCCTGCATGCGGGCTTCCGCCACATCCTGTTCAACATGATCGGGCTATTCTTCTTCGGCCCGCGGCTCGAAACGAAACTGGGTGCCAAGAGCTTCCTGTATCTGTACTTCCTGAGCGGAATCGGCGGCGCCGTGCTGTCGATGCCGTTCATGTTCAACGCCCGCATCGTGGGCGCGTCGGGGGCGGTCTATGGTATCATGCTGGGCTTCGCCTACTTCTGGCCACGCGAGCGCATCTACATCTCGGGTGTGCTGCCCGTGCAGGCCTGGTTGCTGGCGAGCTTCCTGGTGCTGAGCAGCCTCTACAGTGGAATCACCGGATCCAATTCGGGTGTGGCCCATCTCGCGCACCTCGGCGGGCTCGCGGCCGGCTTCGCGTATCTGAAATGGTCTGAGTGGCACACCGGCAAGGATCGCCGCGGGTTTCACCAGCAGGTCCGGTACACGCCATCGATGGACATGAGCGACAAGGAGACACGACATCGCTGGGCTGCCATCAAGCTCGCAGGACTGCACGAGTTGAACCGGGGGGAAGTGGAGGAGCTGCTAGCCAAGGTCGAGGCGTCCGGCGTGCGCAGCCTCTCGCCGGATCAGCGAAGTTTCCTCGACCGTATGGCCGGATCCGTCTAACTACCATCAACGGCTTGCGGCGGACACTTCTTGGTTGGCTCTGGCCTGGCGGGGCCGTGGTCGCCGCCGTGGCCGCGCTCACCCGGTTTGCCGGCGAGTCTCCGTGGCTGATCGACGCCTCCGCGAGCTATCCTCCCCTGATCTTCGGCGCCGGCGGTCTGCTGGCGTGGCGGTTTCGCCGCAGCCGGGCCGTGGGCGCGATCGCCCTCCTCGCGATGGTGCGGTGGTTGGGGGCGGCGGCCAACCCGGCGTTGCTGGCGACCCTGGTACCGCTCTCGCTGGCCGCGCTCACCAGCACAAAGGACCGCGGCGCGTTGGCGATCCGAGGGCTGGCCCAAGTGGTGGGTACAATGGCTGCGGTTTGGCTCGTGGTAGGTCTTCCGGTGCTGCTCCCCGGGTTGACCGCCGGCCTCGAAGCGTGGGACTTCATCCCGGGCGTGGGGGGTGGGCCTTCTGGCGGCACGGCGCCGTCCGGAGCGTTCTCCGACACGAGCATCTTGGCGGCCACCCTATCGGGTGCAGTGATCGTCGGGTTCGCCTGGTTCAGGGACGATCCGGTGGACCGCGGCATGGCGTGGTGCTTCGTGGCCCTCTTGCTGGCGCTTGCGACGGCCAACGATCCCGTGGTGTCGTCCGTTTACCTGATGGGGGCCGCTGTGGTGCTTGCGACGGCTGTGGTGGAGAAGTC
>JADFRS010000175.1 GCA_022561145.1 Gemmatimonadota bacterium | reverse complement strand
GTCTGGTGGTGTTCCGGGTTGCCGGCTTGGACTCGCGCCAGGCTTTCGGGCGGCTCTATGCCGACCACGCGATCGGTGGCGCATCCATGGGCGGTGACTTCGAGGGCATCCGTCTCTGCCCGCACATCTACAACACGATGGCCGAGGTGGAGAGGGTCGTGCAGGTCATCGCCTCGATGGCGTAGCAGTCACCCGGTGGCATGACAGTCACCCGGTCGATTCCTGCTGGAAAAAGAAGGTGGGGGATGGGTGGCCCGGCAGAACTTCGCCGGACCACCCAAACACCCCGATCGGAAGGTTCCCCTGGAAAACATGCGATGCCGCCAGTATGGCCCTTCTGGCACACATCACTCAGGAGATGCAGAGTGCTGGCGACCCGGTAAGTCGTCGGGCCGTCGTTCCAGCCCCTGCTTCAGTAGCGCGTTCGCAACGAAGCCTTGGTGTGTCGCCCGAAGGCGTAGGCTCGTTGCGGTGATAGATAGGGCATGGAGCGTGCCAAAGGACGATACTGGCCGTGCATGTGTTATAAGCTGTTGTGGTATAGTGAGTTACAGTAATTATACTAGGTGCGGAGTTCTGTTACCATTTGGTAACACTGTTACGAAACGGTAACCATCTGGGTAACCACATGCCGGCTTCGGGCCGCTCACTCCAACAGCCCGTGCTTCTTCCGCTTCTCCCACAGGTTCTTGCGGGAGATCCCGAGGCTCTCGGCGGTCCTCTGGATGTTGTCGTCGAACTGCTCGAGCGTTCTCCGGATGTACTCCTTCTCGACCTCCGGAAGCGTGAGGCCGTCCGCTATGCGGGGGCGGGAGTCGCCCGTTACCGAGCCTGGAGTCTGGGTGGGGCTGAGTCCGAGCGGAGGCAGATCGCCGAGCGTGAGGTCGGGCCCGGAAGCGAAGATCATGGCCCGCTCGATCACGTTTCTGAGCTCTCGGACGTTGCCGGGCCAGCTCCATGCCTCGAGCGTTGCGAGAGCCGCGGGCATGATGGTGGCGATCTGCTTCCGAAACTCGCGGCTGAAGGCCGACCTGAAGTGTTCGGCCAGGATGGGAATGTCCTCGCGGGTATCGCGTAGCGGCGCGAGCGTGTGAGTTGCCACACCGATCCGGTAGTAGAGGTCGGCCCGGAACGAGCCGTCCTCGATCAGTTTCGCGAAGTCCTTGTTGGTCGCGGTGATGAGCCGCAGCTGAACCTCGATCTCATCGGTTCCACCCAACCTGCGGAACCTGCGGGACTCGAGAAAGCTGAGGAGCTTGGCCTGAACCTCGGGAGGAAGGTCGCCGACCTCGTCGAGGAAGAGCGTGCCGCCGTCCGCCAGCTCGACCAGTCCACGCTTGGATTCGCGCGCGTCTGTGAAGGCGCCGCTCATGTAGCCGAACAGCTCCGCCTCGAGCAAGGCCGGGGGTAACGCGGAGCAGTTGATCTCCACGAAACGCCGGCCCGCCTGCGCGCTGGAGTAGTGGATCGTCTGGGCTACGAGGTTCTTACCGGTCCCACTCTCGCCGAGAAGTAATACCGTGGCGTGAGGGACGTCGGCCACCTGTCTGACGAAGGCGCGGGTCTCCTCGGTCTTGCGATGGTTACCCAGGATGGCCCCCGTCGAGTACTTGGCCTGCCTTTCCTGGTTCAGCGACTCCGCTTCCTCGCGGAGCGGGCGCTCCTCCAGCGCCCGGAGCATCAGGGTCTCCAACTCGTCCAGGTTGGGGGGCTTGAGCAGGTACTCGTTCGCTCCGGCCTTGAGGGCCTTGATGGCCGACTCGATGTGGCCGTGGGCGGTGACGACGAATATGGGCAGCAGGGGCCAGGACGCGCGCAGGCGCCTGCACACCTCGATGCCGTCCATCTTGGGCATGCGGAGGTCCGTGAGCACGACGTCGGGGAGCTCGGCGGCGATCGCCTCTAGCGCCTCTTCCGGGTCGGCGAACGTACGCACGCGGAATTTGTCGTTCCGCGTGAGAAAGGCGGACACCATCGTGCTGAAGACGGGGTCGTCCTCGATGACGTACACGCGTGGTCCCATGCCCGCGAATGTGCTGCCTCCGAGGCCCCCTTCACAAGGAGGGCCTCAAGAGAGGGCGATAGCGGCCCGCCGAAATCAGTACCGGTAGTACTCCGGCTTGTAGGGTCCGTCCTTCGGCACGTTGATGTATTCGGCCTGCTCGTCGGTCAGCTCAGTGAGCCTCACGCCGAGCTTGTCCAGGTGGAGCCGGGCTACCTTTTCGTCGAGCAGTTTGGGGAGCAGGTAGACTTTGTTCTCGTACCGCTCGTGGTTGGCCGCGAGCTCGATCTGGGCGAGCACCTGGTTGGTGAAGCTCGCCGACATGACGAAGGACGGATGGCCGGTGGCGCACCCCAGATTGAGGAGTCGGCCCTCGGCCAGAATCAAAACGCTGTGCCCGTCCGGGAAGACCCACTCATCGAACTGGGGCTTGATGTTGATGTGTTCGATGCCCGGGATCCGCTTGAGCCCCGCCATGTCGATCTCGTTGTCGAAGTGGCCGATGTTGCCGACGATGGCCTTGTCCTTCATGCGGCTCATGTCGTCGGCGGTGATGATGTCCTTGTTGCCCGTCGCGGTCACGAAAATGTCGGCCTGCCCGACCACGTCCTCCAGCCGTTTCACTTCGAAGCCCTCCATGGCGGCTTGGAGCGCGCAGATCGGGTCGATTTCCGTGACGATCACCCGGGCGCCCTGGCCCTTGAACGCCTGGGCGCAGCCTTTGCCCACCTCACCGTAGCCGAGGATCACGACCATCTTCCCGGCGACCATCACGTCGCTGGCCCGATTCAGGCCGTCGATCACGGAGTGCCGGCAGCCGTAGATGTTGTCGAACTTGGACTTGGTGACCGAGTCGTTGACGTTGATGGCGGGGAAGAGAAGACTGCCTTCCTCGGCCATCTCGTAGAGGCGGTGAACACCGGTGGTGGTCTCCTCGGAGACGCCCAGGATGTTCCTGGCGATCCGGTGCCAGGTGCCTGAATCACGGCCGATGCTGGTGCGCAACAGATCCAGGATGACCCCCCACTCCTCCGGATCGTTCTCGGGATCGAAGTCGGGCAGGGCACCCGCGTCCTCGAACTCGACGCCCTTGTGGATCACGAGCGTCGCGTCGCCGCCATCGTCGACGATCAGATCGGGGCCACTACCGTCCGGCCAGTTGACCGCCTGCTCTGTGCACCACCAGTACTCCTCGAGCGTTTCGCCCTTCCAGGCAAACACGGCCACACCCTTGGGATCGGCCTGCGTACCGTTGGGTCCTACCGCGACCGCTGCCGCAGCGTGGTCCTGAGTGGAGAAGATGTTGCACGAGACCCAGCGGACGTCCGCGCCCAGCTCTACCAGAGTCTCGATCAATACGGCGGTCTGGATCGTCATGTGGAGCGACCCCATCACCTTGAGTCCGGCCAATGGCTTCTGAGGCCCGTACTCCTCGCGGGCGGCCATCAGGCCCGGCATCTCGTGCTCGGCCAGGCGTATCTCCTTGCGTCCCCATTCGGCCAACGCGAGGTCGGCCACCTTGAAGGGAGGCCGCTCGGTCGGTGCTTCCGCGTCAGGTGTCTCGTTCAGAACAGCCGCGTCCATGACTTCATCCTTGGTTGCATTCATCGGTTATCGTGTCTTTCCGTTTCATACGCAGCGCCGTGCCGTGGCCAGGAACATGAGGGGTCCCTCCGCATCGGGCCTCGGAGGGAGGGGCCGGTAGCGGAACTGCTCGAGGCCCGCACTCCTCATCCATTCCTCCAACTGAGTCTCGGTGAAGCCGGGCCACAGATGGCCCATCTCTTCGCGGTACGCGTCGCGCGTATGCGCCCGCATATCCACGATCACGAGGCGGCCACCCGGGCACAGGGCCCTGCACGCCTCGGCGAGTACGCTCGGAGGGTCCACGATGTAGTGGAGCACCAGCAGCAGCATCGCCACGTCCAGCTCGCCGTCCGCTACGGGGAGCCGTTCAAGCTCACCGTGGCGCAGATCGACGTTGCACAAGTCCGCCACCCGGCTCTTGGCGGCCGCCAACATCTCGGCCGACGCGTCCACCGCGACGACCTTGGCGACGAACGGCGCGATAGCCGCGGCCAGCTGGCCGGTTCCGGCACCCAGATCGCCGACGGTCCACTCGCTGTCGAGTAGGCCGAACAGCGGCAGGACCTCGGCCTCGGCGCCGAACAATTCGTCGCGGAGTGTGTCCCAGCGGCCGGCGGCCGTCGCGAAGAACTCGCGAGATCGATCACGCCTGAGTGCCAGGACGGCCTTCGCTCGTTCCGCGTCTTCTTCGCCGATTGCGCCTTGTCGTACTTCGTTGCGCACGAGCCCCCACAACCTGCGGGCAGTGGCGTCCAAGACGGGCGTCATCCGGTAGTGTCGGCTGGGGCCGTCCGCTCGTGAAAGCACCCAGCCGCCGTCGGCCAAGACCTTGAGGTGGCGGCTGACCGTCGACTGCGGGAGTTGAAGGACCGCGACCAGCTCCGAGACCGTGAATTCGCCCTCTTCCAACAACATCAGGAGACGGCTCCGTGCGGAGTCACCCAGGACGGTCATCCGCTCGAAAACTCTTGGTTCGACTAGCATATCCATATATCCGAATATAAGGATATGATGACGGCAGGGGAAGCCGCGTTGGGTCCGCGAGGCTCGCGCGCTAGACCGTCTCCCCGCAACGGAACGAGTCGAGGATGGTCTCGAGCTGGATCATGTATTGGTACTTGTCCTTGCCCGGTGCGTACAGCCAAGCGTCGACGAAATACGTGCGGCCCAGGGCCGGGCAGCCGATCGCGCGGGTGATGAAGGGGCCTGCGGCGGGAAACTCGTCGGGTGGGTTCTCCCAGACGGCACGGAGTTCCAAGATCTCCAGGTCGTCACGTCGCATGCGGCGTTGGCGCACAGTTGTGGAGTTCACCACTTGCGGATAGCTGAAATGGTTCGCCTGGACATCATCGCGCCACGCAAGGATGTCTTGCTCTCCGATCTCGCTCAGATCCGTATCGCGCCAGCCGACGGTGACCTGCCTGATGAGTTCGGACGGGTCGGGGTTGTCGTTACGGATGATGTAGACCGAACCGGACCGTCTCAAATAGTAGACTTCGGGCACCACCAGGCTGAATGCCGCCTCGGTTACCAGCGAGTCGGCCAAGGCCGTGTTTGGGGGGGTCATGAACATGCGCTGGACAACCCACTGGCGGTACTGACCGTCGAGCACCTCGAACAGCGGCTCCAGCAGCGTTGAGACCTCCTCCTCTCCGCCGGACGGAGAGAGAAGGATGATGCTCACGCGCTGGCCCCTGGCCCACACATCCTCCACCTGCAGGAGTTCGGGTGGGTCGAAGGTGTCCTGATCGAGCTTGGCCAGGGCTTGGGCCACCCACGGATCGTCCGCGTTCCCGATAACCAGGAGCTGGCGGAAGCGCTGGAGCTGATTCCAGTCCTCCTCGCGCGGATCCTGCTGCGTGACCCTGAACATCTTCTCGGCGCGAAACGTGAAGATTCTGGGCTCCAGCGCGCTGTAGACGACGTCCTGGATCTCGGACCAACGGTCATTGCTGACCCCGGCGATGATGCTGTTCCACTCGCCCCAGGCCCGCGGTTTTTCGCAGGCCGAGGCGACGAGCGTGGTAGCGACGAGAGCGCTCAGCAGGAGGGGTAATCTGCGCATGGCCGTGCGTCCGCTTGGGTGGGCGAGGCGGGGTGGACCCCCGCCTCCAGCGTGCCCTACCACCCTTGTGCGGTGAGCGTTCCCCTTGGCTCAGTCGCCTCGCAAGGCCGCCGTGGGGTGGAGGCGGGCTGCCCGGTTGGCCGGAAGCGCGCACGCCAGCGCGGCCGCTACCCCGAGCACCATCACGACCGCGACGTAGGTGGCCGGCTCCGTGGGGCTTACGCCGAAGAGGAGCCCCTCCAGGAGCTTGGACGTCGCGAGGGCTCCCAGCGTGCCTGCCGCGAGTCCGAGCACCGTGATGGTCATCCCCTGAGAGACGATGAGCTTGAGCACGTCCCGGTGCGTGGCGCCGAGCGCCATGCGCACGCCTACCTCGTGGCTCCGCTGTGCGACCAGATAGCTCAAGACCCCGTGAACTCCCAGCACGGCCAGGAAGACGGCGACCAGCGCGAACACGGCAAGGATCGTGGAAGTGAAGCGCTCGGTCGCCACCGCCGCGGCTACGGTCTCTTCCATCGTTGAGACATTGTAGACGGCTAGATCTCCATCCAGTGACCATACCGTCTCACGCACCGGTCCGATCAACTGCCGAGGGTCTCCGGACGTGCGCACCATCAGCGTGATGGTCGACGCCCTTGGGGGTGCCTGGTACATATTGGCGTATAGCGCCGGCGGGGGAGCAGTGCTCAGGCCGAACATCTTCTCGTCCTCGACGATGCCGACTACTTCGCGCCAAAGCTCGGGGCCCCAGAACGTCATGCGGGATCCGATGGCGTCGCCCTCGGGAAAGTAGTGGGCCGCCCCTGTCTCGTTGATCACGATCTCCCAGGGATCGCTCGGGCCAGCGCTCGGATCCAGCAACCGTCCCGTGGAAAGGCGCAGGCCGGCGGTCTCGAAGTATCCGGGCGTGACGATCCGGGTCGTGATCTCGCCGAGACTCGAATCGAAGGCGCGGCCCTCGATCCCGACGCTGTTCGTGAAGCCCGCCTGAAGCGGGTGGTTCAACACGACCGCCGCGGATCGAACCCCGGGGAGGGCCTCCGCCCGGCGGATGAGCTCGGCGTTGAACCCGTTGACCTCCGGCCAATCCGGCCATACGGCGAAATCTCTCGGGTAGCTCGCCGATGAAAGCTGGTAGTCCGCCCGCAGCACACCGGCGGCGCGGAAGCCGGGATCCACACGCTGTAGGTTCCACAGCGTGCTGATGAGGAGCCCGGCCGAGATGAGCAGCATCACGGCCATCGCCATCTGCCCGGCCACGAGAAGGCGTCGCACGGTCAGCTTGGATAGCGCGCCTGCGTCGCCGCCGGATCGGCCGTCCTTGAGTGCGCTTTGTAGGTCCACCCGCCGCGCCTGGAGAGCCGGGAGGAGCCCGAAGCCCATGGCCAGCACTACGCTGACCGTCAGCGTGAACCCGAGCACCGTCCAGTCGAGCCCGATGTCACCGACCGGAAGGAGCTCTGCGGGCGTGATCACGGTCAGCGTACGCACGCCCATGACCGCCAGGGCGACACCTCCGGCAGCGGCCGTGCCCGTCAGGAGCAGGCTCTCGGCTAGAAACCTCCAGAACAAGCGCCTCGAACCCGCCCCGAGGGCCGCGCACACGGCCATCTCACGCACACGGCTCGCGCCTCTGGCCAAGAGTAGATTCGCCACGTTGGCGCAGGCGATCAGGAGCACCGTGAAGCCCGCTCCGAACAGCACCCAAAGGGTCTGCCGAATGTTGCCGCGCCACACGTCGTTCACGGACTCCACGAAGGCCCCGCGGTTGTTATTGGCCGAGAACTCGGCCTCCAGGTCAGCGGCGATGCCGGTCATCTCAGCGTGTGCCTGCGAGACCGTCACCCCCTGCGCCAGGCGGCCGATGACCGTCACGAAATGTGGGTTGCGTGCCGATGAGGCCTGCGACTGCTGGATGGGTATCCACAATTCCGTGTTCTTCGTCGGGAAGTCGAGCCCCGCCGGAAGGACGCCGATGACCGTAGATGGAGCCCCGTTCAAGGTGATCGTACTGCCGAGCACCCCCGGGTCTCCCGAGAAGAAAATTTTCCAGAACGCGTCACTCAGGAGCACGACTGACGGGCCGCCCGGCTCGTCTTCCTCCTCCGAGATCATCCGGCCCAATTGAGGGGCCACTCCCAGAAGGGAAGCGAGGTTGCTCGTGACGGTGGCCGTCCGCAGGCGGCGGGGCTCTCCGGCGTCCTGGGTGAGGTTCACCGTGCCGCTCGCGTACATCGCCATGTCCGAGAAGCTCCGACTGCGCTCCTTGAAGTCGTAGTAGTCGGCGGTGGCCGCGAATTCTCGTATCGTGCCCGTGGCGCGGTCGTTCTGCCAGATGATGGCCAGCTCATTGGGATCGTCGTAGGGCAGGGGACGCAGCAGTACGCCGTTCACCACGCTGAAGATCGCCGTGGTAGAGCCGATGCCGACGGCCAACGTCAGGATCACCGTGAGCGAGAAGCTCGGGCTCTTGGATAAGGACTTGAGGGCCAGCTTCAGTTCTTGCATCGCCAACTCGATCATCATCCTCCACTCCTCCCGTTCAACCCTCTGATTCGAGTACCGGTGGCAGGCCGCCTCCACCTCGGAGACGTCGCCGAACCGCCGCATCACTTCCACCCTCGCCCGCTCCTCGGTCCAACCGTCGCTCACCAACTCCTGTACTCGACCCTCGATGTGGAATCGGATCTCCTCGTCCACGTCGGGGCCGATCATGCGCTTGGAGGAGAGCGTCCGCCGGAATCGCCGCCAGTCCACCAT
>JADFRS010000174.1 GCA_022561145.1 Gemmatimonadota bacterium | reverse complement strand
GATATAGACCACGTCTCCCACGCCCACCTCGGGCGGCAGCGTCGCGAACAGGATCACGACCGCCGCCCCGATGCCGACGAACATCAGCAGCATCTGGATCACGTCGGTCCAGATCACCGCCGTGATTCCACCGACCATGGTGTAAAGAATCGTGATAACGCCCATGATCAGGATGGTCACCCTTTCGTCCCATCCCATGATCACGGACAGCACGATCGCGGGTGCGTACAGAACGATTCCCGCGGCGAGGCCGCGCGAGACCAGAAACAAGAACGCGGTCAATGAGCGGGTCTTCGCGTCGAAGCGTCCTTCGAGATACTCGTAGGCCGTGTAGAACTTGGCCTTGTAGAAGAAAGGCACGAACAGGACACACAGGATCACCATGACCAGAGGCTGCGGCAGGTAGACCTGGATGAACTCCATGCCGTCCTCGAAGGCCTGGCCGGTGGTGCCGATGAAGGTGATCGCGCTCGCCTGAGTGGCCATCACCGAGAGGCCGATCGCCGCCCACGGAAGCCGCCGGTTGGCGAGGAAATAGCCCTCTATCCCGACGTTCTTCCGGCTATGGTAAAGGGCGAAGCCCACCACGGCTCCGAAGTAGAGGAGAAAGACCGCCCAATCGATTGCGGTCATGGAGAACTATGGTCGAGCAAGACGGTGAACACATACAACAGCACGATCGTGGCCAGCGTGTAAACCACTACCGACGCGTACAACGCATTCCAGCTCGGAAAAATCCCGATGCGCCCGTCGTCCTCCTCTGGTTCTTCGACTTGTTCCTCCATCAGCGGCGCCCCTCCACTTGAGTGTACCTGCGCCAGTCGTCTCCGGTCAGCGAGACCAAGTTGGCGAAGATCCGATATGCGCCCGGCACACCGGCCGGAAACTGCCGGAAGAACGCAAGCGCCGCGTACATATAGAGTCCATCACCGACCGGCGCGACGACTATGGACCCACGCTTGGGCTCCTCACCGGGGTCGGTAAGCTCGAGAATCGGCGTGTAGCGATCATCCCACTCCTTGAGGAAATACAGCCCGCGCTCTTGGACCCAACCCTCGAAGTCGGCCATGCCGATCCGATTGGGTGTCCTGAGAACCGGAGATGCGGGGTCCACGAACGCCACGGGGGAGTGCTCGTCGGTGACCCGATCCACCGGCCGGCCACCCATGCTGACAGGGAAAGGCGCATACTCGCCTGCCGGATACTCATACTTGTTGTACTGCACGACCAAGGTGCCGCCGGAGCGGGCGAAGTCGAGGAGTTGGTCGTTCACCGCGGCCACGTCGGGGCGTGTCTCATACACGCGGATTCCCAACACAATGACGTCGAACTCCGAAAAATCACCGTCACGCACGGCGTCCGAGTCGACTTCGCGTACGTTGACGCCGAGCTGCCGCAGGGCCTCGAGCCCGTCGTCGCCCGAGCCCATGATATAGCCGACCTCGAGCCCCTCGACCACGCGAACAGGGAAGACGGACACCCTGGTCTCGGCGGGCGCGAAGTAGAGAGTGCGTGGGATGTGTGGATAGTCGATCACGTCTACACGGCGGTCGAACCGACGACCGTCACGCGTGACCGCCACGGCTCGGAAAACATGCTTGCCTTCGCCGACCTCCGGTCCCGGCTGCACGCTGAACGTGAACGTCCGGCCCCCACCAGGTGCATCGATCTCGAAGGGCTGCTCGTCCGGCACTACGCTCCATCCGTGGGGCGCCTCGAGTGTCAGCAATCCGGACGTGCCTGCGGCCGCCTCATTCCGTAGGAACACCCTGACAGTGCGCGCCTCCTGCAGTCCGGCCGGCCAGGCCATGATCGCGGGCTCCATGCCTACGGAAAGCGCCGGAACCGTGAGCAGCGGCTTCCGGAACTCACCGCGGGCCTTGTCCACACCTACGAATTCCGCGGCAGCCGACATGCTCAGCCTAACGGGGACGTCCACACCCGGAACTGTGAGTGTGTAGTCGGTCACGGCAGAGAGCACCGGCGGATCGCGTGGGGCGCCGGCGAGGTCTTCCTCACCCTCCCAGTCGTACATATCCCCCCGCCGGGGCCGTTTCAGGTAGTAGAGCTCGGAGACGCCCGCGCCGGCCGGGACGCGCACCCGGAACGTCCAGACCGCTACATCGCCCGGAGCCACCGCGGCGGGTCCTTGGGCCGACCCACCGGCATCCACAACCTCCACGGTCCAGCCACCCTCCGGCGTGCGCACACGGGGCACCTCGGCGTTCACCGTGAAACGGCCACCGTTCCACACGCGTACATCGAGCCTTAGTTCGTCGCCCTCGACAGCGAGGTCGTCGTCGACACGCACGTCGTATACAACGGAGCTGACGAGCCTCAGGGCATATCCCGCTCGCTCGAGACGGGCGGAAAGGTCGCGCCAGAGAGAGGTGCCGCCGTCGGGGTCTGCCGCTTCCACGCGCGCCACGGCGGCCTGGAGCTCCAACACCGCATTCGCGAGAGGCGGCGCAGCGCGGTCCGGACGCAGCAGGCCGAGAACACCCTCCGCGCGGCGGAGATGGTCGCGGTAGGAGGCGAGGTGCTCTCCGACCGCATCCGCCGCCGGCCGGGGTAAATCTCGCGCAAGCCCGAGCAGCGTGGTATCCACACCCGCGAAGATTCCGTCCTCGTCTGGGTCGGCCACGTGGCTCTGGATCAACCGAAGGCCCGACAGCCGGCGCCCCACGGGCTGGGGCGCACCCATGCCCTGCGACCTGTGTTGGCTGCGGCTCTCCATGGCGAGCTGGAAGTAGGACCTCCCCAGCAGTGGATCGTAGGCGCCCGTCTCGACCTGAACCGGGCCGGCCTCCCTGCCGAAACGCACGGAGCGATAGAGCTTGGCCGCCTGCCAAGGCTCACCCACGCCGGGGTAACGGCTCGGGTCCCCCGCTACGTCGAACGCCTCGATGGCGACAAGGCCCGCCGCCTCATGCTGGCCATGACCATCCCGAGGCGTGCCACTCCACACGGTCAAGACGACCTGTGGCCGGAACTTTCGGATGATGCGCACTACATCCTCGACCAACTCGTCGCGAGGCCAGTGGCGGAAGGCCTCGTCGGCACTCTCGGAGTAGCCGTAGTCGAACGCCCTCCCGAAGAACTGCTCGGCGCCGTCCAGCGCGCGCGCCGCCTCGAGCTCGCCCGTCCTGATGATGCCCAGACCTTCGCCCAACTCGGGACCGATCAGGTTCTGGCCGCCGTCCCCGCGGGTAAGCGAGAGATACGCCGTCTCGACTCCCATGCCTCGCGCCAGCGTAGTGAGCAGGTGGGTGTCCTCGTCATCGGGATGGGCCCCGATCATCAGGACTCGTTTGACCCCATCCAGTTGGCGCATGACGAGGCCCGCCTCGAGGACACCCCGCCGGTCTTGAAGACGTTGACCGCGCGCGGTGTCGAACGAGCCGGCAACGGCCAGAAGGCTCACAAGAACCAGCCGAAAAAACCCTGTAGCTGACATCATGGACTCGAAGCTACCTCCCCACATCATTCACGAAAAGCAGACCCGGGCGAGAGGGTCCGGCCCGGAATGGGGGAGAATCGACATGCGATGTTTCACCTTGAGAACTCCCTCGATGTCCCGCGGCACCGCGGGCGCCCTGGGTTCTGGCTCGGACACCACGTCGGGACCACTGCCTGTCGGGAGTGCGAGGGGGAGAATATGTTGGGGCCGAAATGCTGACCCTCCCGGGCCGTACAGGGTGAGCAGCGGGCCATGTCGAAGACCCACGAAGACGGAGTAATGAATGGAGCAGCAGCGCGGCAACTGGAGCTCGAATTTCGGATTCATCCTCGCTGCCACGGGCAGCGCCATCGGGCTCGGAAACCTGTGGAAGTTCCCCTTCATTACCTGGGACAACGGGGGCGGCGCGTTCGTGCTGGTCTACCTCGTCTGCATCGCCGCCGTCGGGCTGCCGATCATGATGGCGGAACTGCTGATCGGTCGGAAAACGCAGAAGAGCGCCATCGGCGCTCTCAGGGAGGCAGTCGGGCCCTTGTGGGGGCTCGTCGGCGGCTGGGGCGTGCTCTGCGGATTCATCCTGCTCAGCTACTACACCGTCATCGCGGGCTGGTCGCTCTTCTACTTCACGAAGACCGTCACATGGTCCACGGGCGGTTTCCCGAGCGACTTGTCGATGGGTGAGCTCTTCGGAGCGCAGTCCGGCAACGGGGGCCTCCAGCTGATCATCTCGCTCCTGTTCAGCATCGCCACCGTGTCGGTCGTCTACTTCGGTGTGCAGAAGGGTATCGAGCGCATCGCCCGGATCTTCCTTCCGGTCCTGTTCGCGATCCTCGCGCTCATGCTCGTCAGCGCGCTCACGATGAGCGGCTCGGGCGAGGCCCTGGCCTTCATCTTCCGCCCCAACTTCGCCGAGTTGCGGCCGAGCGGGGTGTTGGAGGCCCTGGGTCATTCGTTCTTCACGCTCTCCCTCGGCATGGGTTTGATGATCACCTACGGGTCCTACATGGATCGGACGCAATCGATCGTGAAGGCGTCGGCGATCATCATCGTGCTCGACACCGTGGTCGCCCTGGTCGCGACGGTGATCATGTTCTCCGTGATCTTCTCGGTCGCCGGCATGGCGGATGAGATCGGCGGCTCGACAGTCGGCATGCTCTTCATCTCGCTGCCGGAGCTCTTCTATACGGTGGTCCCGTTCGGTAGGATACTCGGCCCGCTCTTCTACGTGCTTATCGCGCTCGCTGCGCTTACGTCCTCGATGTCCCTGCTCGAGGTGGTCACCAGCTACGTCATCGACGAGCATGGGCTCGAGCGCCACAAAGCGACGCTGATGTGCGGCGCCTCCGTGTTCGTCTTCACCGTGCTCGCCGCTCTCTCGTTCGGCTCGACCCCATGGCTCTCCACCATGGAGATCTTCGACGGCAAGATCGGCTGGTTCTCGACCGCCGACCATTTCGTCTCCAACTGGATGCTGCCGACCGGTGGCTTGGCGATCACTCTGGCCGCGGGCTGGTTCATGACCAGGGAGACCACCGAGGGAGAGCTCCTCGACGGCATCCAACCGGGATGGTTCAGCTACGGCGCGTGGCGATTCTTCATCCGCTTCGTCGCTCCCATCGCGGTGGCGGCGATCATCATTGCGGTGCTCTTCTTCAACGTCGACTTCAGCTGATCACGGGAGCCGCCTTACTCGAAATGCTCCAACGTGTGATCAGGACCGCGGTCGAAACGAGTGGGGGTCAGGCGATTCGGTAACGCTCGAGCCACTGGAGCCCGAACTCGTCTGTCCGGACGACGTAGGCGGTGCCGGCACCGAACCCGATGACCGTCGAGTTGGGCGAGAAGGTTACCTCACCCGTCTTATTGCCTTCGCCGTCGAAAATGTCGTAGCGGGAATCATCGCCGGCCCTAGTCGTTCGGCCGACCCAGATGGTTCCCTGTGGATCGATGATCGTCGCGCCGGCCCTGAATGCAGGCATCCGGCTGGGCCACTCGAAAGCGCCGATGTCCGGAGTACCGCCACCCCCTCGGCTCATCGATATGGATCGCTGCCCCCCGGGGCCGGCCTCGACCGACATGCGTATTCCGCTGCTTTGGCCCGCTTCGAGCCAGGCCAACTTCTCCTGGTCCCTGGGTCGGATGAGTCGGTGCTCCACAGTGGGCCCGGTGGACACCCGCCCGTCGGGATGGATCACCTGGACGTAGTACCCGTCGGACCGGACCAGCGCGATCGTGCCATCAGGTCCGACAGCCCAGTCGTCCTGGGCGCTCATGGGCAGCTGACGAATCCGAATGTTCTGGGAATCGCCCGTCCGCTCCACTTCCTGGGGCTTTACGCGAGCGAGCGTATCGATGGTCTCGGTCTCCCGGTCGTACCTACCGATCGAGGTAGAGTCCGCCCCGCCAAACCCCCCTCGAATCGCGAAATAGATCCGGCCCTGCTCGTCGACCATCCTGGGGAGCATCATCAGGAAGGAGCCCGGGCCCCTGCCTCCTGCCTGAGAAAGCACGATCGGAGTCGTCTCGCCGAAGCCCCCCTGCGAGTCGATCACCGTCAGGCGCGCGTTTCCTAGATCCACCAGGAGTGTGGCGCCCCCGGGCAGTGCGTGCACCGCATCGGGCTGCCGGTATTCATCCGGGCCGGGACCTTCCCGGCCGAGCATCTCCATCTCTCCCGAGTCCATGTCCAAGATCGCCAGGATGAGACCCAGAGGATCGGCGACCATCACCCGCCCGTCCGGAAGCTCGCGGACCGTGCTCAACAGCCCGAAGCCTTCCGGGAACTCAGCATCCTTGGTAAGCGTAGGTCCCTGTGCAAACACGGGAGCGGACGAGAATCCCACGACACTTACCGCCGCGAGTCTCAGAATCACCTTCTTCACCATGGTCCTGCCTTTCCTGCCAAGGTTGGGTAGGCTCTACCTCACGATCAGATCTTCTACAAGTGTCATACTATGGTGTATAGGAATACGACGCCTTCGCCCGCGAGACGGTTGCCTTGCCGGTAGCCCCAATGGTACGTGATCTTCCACGGCCCACCGGTGGGCTCTTACGAACCAGGCGTGGGTATGCGATCCGTACCCGAAATCACCGACACCACCATCACTTGAACTGATATGAACGCCGACCTCCTGAACCGCCCCATGACGCGCCGGGCGAGTACGCTTCGGTTTGAGGGACGGGTCCTCTATCTGCTGGACGACGCCGAGCAGATGCGGGCCCAGCTCGAAGAAGGCGCTCGCCTCGACTTATCCGATGAGCTGCGCGCCAAGCTCCGCCACCAGATCAGCACCGACGAGATCACGCCGGCGTACATCTGCTACTTCCACGACGAGACACTGGGCGACTTCCCCTATCTGGGGCTTCGGGCAACGAACCACGCTACGGGGGAAGCTGAATCGCCGGTCACGCGAGGCATTGTGAGGAAGGGCGGCTTCGTGTGCTCTGTCGCCGGTAAACGGCGGGGCAAGGGCAGCAGCCGGGAGCAAAGCCCGTATGCCGAGCTCATGGCCGGTATCCAGGTGGTGGTCGGCGAGAGCATCGAGAGGATCTACAACGAGAATTGCCAGAACCTCGGCATCCTCACGACGACCGATTTCGACATGATCCAGAGGATCGAGTCGGGTGAGGAAATCCTCCTGGCGGAATTCACGGAGGGCGAGGACGAGATCACGCGCCAGATCATCGAGTACGGAGGTCTTTTCGAGTTCAACGTGGCCCGGTTGCAAGGGAAGGTCACGGTGCCCACCCCCGCCTCGCTCGCCGAGCAGCAGCCTTCTGGCCGGCCCATGACGCTCGGCGAGAAGATCTTCGCCAGCCACTGGGTGGTGAACGCGGCAGACGACGACGTTGGCGTGCCGGCTGTAGCTCCCGGCGAGGCCGGTTTCTTCCGCACGGACATCCGCTTCTCACACGAGTACGTGACCCCCATGGCCGCCATCTTCTTCGAACAGAAGGTGGGCGAGAACGCCAAAGTCGTGGATCCGGACAGCGTCCTGTTCTTCCGGGATCATCTCACCTTCCTGTCCAAGGTCATGAGTCAGGAGCGAATCGAAGAGGGCCTCCTCGAGGTCGCGAACGAGTTGGAGGCCAAACAACGGGACTTCGCAGAGAAACAGGGGATCCGCCTCTACGGCGAGCTCATGGGGACACAGTTGGGCTCCGAGGCCATCTGCCACTCGAAGATCCTGGAAGAGTACGCCGAGCCGGGCATGCTCGTCATCGGAACCGACTCTCACACGCCACACGCCGGTGCCATCGGGTGCGTGGCCTTCGGAGTAGGGACGACCGCGATTTTCAACTCGTGGATCACCAAGGACGTGCGCGCCAGTGTGCCCGTGTCCTTCAAGGTCGTGATCGATGGCACGCCCGCGGCCAACGTGACGGCGAAGGACTACATGCTGGAGATCCTTCGGCACCCCTACATCCGGGAGGGGCACGCGATCGGCCAGATCATCGAGTACGCCGGCCCTGCGGTCGAGGCCCTGTCTGTGGACGAGAGGGCGACGATGACGAATATGGCCGCCGAGGTGGGCGCCTTCACGGGCATCGTCGGTGCCGACGCTAAGACCGTCGAGTTCCTGGTGAACGAGAGAGGCATGGACCGGGCCCGGGCCGAGGGGTTGATCGATGGAATGCAGAGCGATCCCGGGGCCGAATACGTGAAGGTCATCGAGCTGGACGCCTCGCAGGTACGGCCCATGGTGGCCCTTCCGGGTGACCCCGGCAACGGGGTGCTGATCGACGAGCTCGATTCCCCTGTCAGGATCGATATCGCCTACGCGGGTTCGTGCACGGCGGGCAAGAAGGAAGACATGGACATGTATGCGCGGGTGTTCGGCGAGGCGAATGAACGCTGGGGTCTCACGGTCCACGCGGACGTGGACTGTTTCATCCAATGCGGATCCGTGGAGGTACGGGAATACTGCCGGGAGAAGGGCTACCTGGATCTGTTCGAGCGCG
>JADFRS010000173.1 GCA_022561145.1 Gemmatimonadota bacterium | reverse complement strand
CGGGCTGTTCTAGATGCGGTGGCCGAGGCCTCGGACTGGGACACGCCTCTCCCCGAAGGCCGAGCCCGAGGGGTCGCAGTGGTGGCGTCGTTCGGCTCGTACGTGGCCGAGGTGGCCGAGGTCTCGGTGGAGGCGGGCAGGCTTCGCGTCCACAAGGTCTGGTGTGCGATAGACTGTGGGGTGGTGGTGAACCCCGCCATCGTGCGGGCCCAGATGGAGAGCGCGATCACATACGGCCTCACGGCAGCCCTCTACGGGAAGATCAACATCCAAGGCGGCCGGGCCGTGCAGAGCAACTTCCACGACTACCCGATGCTCCGCATGAACGAAGCGCCCGAGGTCGAGGTGGTGCTCGTGCCCAGCGGCGGTCCTCCCGGAGGGGTCGGCGAGCCCGGCCTGCCGCCTGCCGCGCCGGCGGTCACCAACGCGCTCTTCGCGCTGACGGGACAGCGAGTCAGGGACTTGCCGATCCAGGTGGTGTGAGGGCGGCTACTCCCCTCGCAACGCCTTCATCGGATCCAGGGCTGCAGCCCTACGTGCCGGCACGTAGTTTGCCAGCCCCGCGACAGCCAGCAGCAGCGCCGTGACCCCCAATAGACGACGGGTTCCTTGGCGCTCACGCCCACGAGGATCCCCGACACGAGTCCCGCTCCCGCGATGGACAGGGCGAGGCCGGCCAGGACGCCGATGATCACCAGAGACATGCCCTGGCGCACCACCTCCTCAAGTACCTGCTGCTTCTGCGCTCCCATGGCCATCCGGATGCTGATCTCCTGCGTGCGTTGGCTTACGTTGTAGGAGATCACCCCGTAGAGGCCCGCTACCGCCGTAATTGCATCTCCCGACTGGGAGAACCACTCGCCGAGCGCCTGCCTTCCGGTGTCCCAGACCAGGGACGACCAGAAGACCAGCCCCAACCTCCCCCTCTCCTCCTCCCACTCGGCGCACATGTCCAGGAACAGCCGCTCCAACTCCCACCCCCGCACCTCCACGAAGTCGGCCGGGAAGAGTCGAAGCAGCGCTCGGTATGTGCGCTGCCTGCGCGAGAGCCGCATCCTCAGCTCTCCAGCCCTCGCGCGGCGGCGGCCCAGCGGGCGAGCACCTCCGCCTCGTCCCTGAGCCGTACTCGACCTTCTTGGGTGAGCGCGTAGTACTGCCGGCGCTCGTCCTCGGGCTCGTTGTCAGGAGGGGCGATCCGATGGATCAGCCCGCGCTCTCCGAGTTTGTTCAGCGATCGGTAGAGCATCGCCGGCCAGAGCCGCATGTGCCCGCCTGTCTGCTAGAGGCCCGCGTTCGGCTTGCCGTGTGCGGACTCTCCCCCCAAAATGAGCCTTGGCCACCCTGGGCCCGTCCGCCCTAATCGGCGGGTTCGGCCCCCACTCGGCGAGAGGGATCCCATGCGCTTCACCACCACGCTCGCGGCAGCGTTGCTGACGATCATCACGCCGCTCTCCGCCCAGGAGCACGACCCCATGCACATCGTTCGCTACTCCCTGAACGGACGAGTCTCCTACGGGATCCTCCAAGGAGAGCGCATTCAGGAGATCGACGGGGACGTCTTCGGTGAGCATGATGCCGCGGATCGCTGGGTCGACCTGGTGGACGTCACACTGCTCCCGCCGACGGATCCCCAGAAGGTCATCGCGGTGGGCCTCAACTACAGGAGCCACCTGGGCAACCGTGAGCCCGCTGCGGAACCCGGGCTCTTCGCGAAGTACCCGACATCGCTGATCGCGCACGGGGAGGACATCCTCATGCCGCCCGACGCGCGAAACCTCCACTACGAGGCCGAGATGGTTCTGGTGATCGGCAAGGAATGCAGCAACGTCTCCGAGGCCGATGCGCTCGATTGCGTCTTTGCGATCACCGCGGGGAACGACGTGTCGGAGCGTGACTGGCAGTCGAGCGACCTGCAGTGGCTGCGTGCGAAGGCCTCGGACACGTTCGGCCCCGTCGGTCCGAGCATGGTCGTCGGACTCGACCCGGACAACGTCTCGGTCGAGTCTCGCGTCAACGGAGAGGTGCGCCAGTCCGGCCACACGTCGGATCTGATCTTCGACGTGTCCACCATCGTGAGCTACATCAGCCGGTACTTCACCCTCTCTCCCGGCGACCAGATCTGGACTGGAACCCCGGGCACGACACGGCGCATGCAGCCCGGTGACGTCATCGAGATCGAGGTCGGGGGTGTTGGAGTGCTCAGGAACACGGTGCGGCGTCGCTGAGGAAGAGATCGAGGAGGGGTTGGGAAGGACCGAGATCGTGCTAGACATCACTTCCGGGGATAAGCCTGCCATGAGCGTCATGCGTGGGCACACCAGCCCGATGTTGGCCGCCCTGTTGGTGGGCCTGATCCTCGCGCCGGTGGCGCTCTCCGCCCAGTACGAGCCGGGCCGGGGCGACGCATGAGAAACCCGCCGCCCGGGTCAGGTCGGCATGGATGCGGCGGGCGTTCAAGCCGCCGTGGACTACGCATTGGCACACGAGGCCCCGCAGCCCCGTGATCAAGGGGAACCGGGTGTCGACCGGGTAGGGTTCGGTGAGCCGGACCTCGCCACGCTCTTCAACACGGAGCACAACCGGCAGATCACCTGGGACCACCTTCTCCGCCAGACCTCGGACTGGGAGGGCACGCTTTGGGGCAAGCCCGACTGGGCCGGCCGACCCGACCGCGATCCTTCGGCGTGGACCACGCGGGAGCGTCCTGCACCCGGGACGCTCTTCGAGTACAACGACACCCGCGTGAACCTGCTCGCCCTCGTGGCCACCGGCGTGTGGCGGAAGCCCCTGCCGGAGGTCCTCGAGGAGCGGGTGATGAACCCGATCGGCGCCTCGCCCACATGGCGCTGGCACGGCTACGAGAACTCGTGGATCACGCTGGATGGTCGCTCCGTACAGTCCGTGAGCGGGGGCGGTCACTGGGGCGGTGGCATGTTCATCAACGCCCGGGATCAGGCCAGGTTCGGCCTTTTCACGCTCCGGCGCGGGCGCTGGGGGGACGAGCAACTCTTGGCGGACGAGTGGTTCGACATGGCCACGACGCCCTCTTCGGCGAACGGCACCTACGGGTTCATGAACTACTTTCTGAACCTGCCTAATGCGGAGGGCCGGAAACGCTACCCGAGTGCGCCGGAGTCGGCCTACGCTCACATCGGCAGCGGCACCAACATGGTGTACGTCGATCGTGAGAACGACCTGGTGGTCGTGGCGCGCTGGATCCCGGGGCGGGACATCGATGAACTGCTCAGGTTGGTGATCGAGTCCATCGAGTAGGGCTTCCCCTCAGAAGTACGTGGCGAACCCGAACTGATAGCCGGCGGTGACGGCGGTCGGGTTGCCCTGCATGTCCCTATGCCACTCCCGTCTGTAGTTGAACGAAAACACAGTGTCCGATGTCGGCCGGAACGAGATCGACGGCACGAGCGCGGTGGTCTCGTCGAAGATGTTCGACCCCGTGGTGGAAAACGTCCCCACGTTCATGTCGATCCGCTCGAGCCGTAGGCCCAGCTCTAGTGCCGAAGGCCGAGAGTAGCCGCCCATCTGCGGACGCCATATGGGTACCGTGACATCGATGTGCCCCCCCCACTGACGGTCTCCGAAGAGCTCGGTTAGGCTGGCGGGCACGTCGATGTTCGCGACTGCAAACTCGGCGCGCACTTCACCCCAGGGCTGCGAGGTCTGGGCGTCGAAAGCAAAGATGCTGACACGGCGGGCCTCATCGACCGTCTCACCTTCGATCACGAAGTTGTTGTACTTGGCCGTGTAGAACGAGCCGCCCACTTCGCCCAGGCCGGGCACCCGCGCGGCAAAGCGCCCGCTTACGGCGGGTGAGCCGTTGTTGTCCTCCTCGAACTGCTCCTCGGACTTACCCGAAGGGATATGTGTGCGCCCCTGGTCGTTCACGATGATACCGTCCTGGAGGCCGTTGGTGAGGTAGAGGTCGTACGAGAGCGTCACCGTTCCCGGGAAGAACTTTCCGAACACGCCGAAGCCTACTTCGGACAACGTGGAGGGGATGATCTCCGTCGACACGAGCGGCCGCTCCACGAAGTTCCACTTCGGGCTGTCGTGGTTTTGGTTGAAGAACCCGATCGGTGGTAGGAGGATGCCCCCTCTGAGCACCAGTGACGGGCTGACGCGGAAGTCGATCAGCGCCGTCTCCAGCTCGATTTCCTCGGTGCCATGCTCGAACTCCAACTCGGAGATGAGGCGGATCCGTGGGCTGATGGTGGAGAACAGGAAGATGTTGAACCGGCGGAGCTCCATGCTGAAGCCCTCACCGACGCCGTCTTCCTTGAACCAGTTGGTGTTGCCCTCCACGTAGCCGCCGATCGCGGTCCGGCCGACCGACGTGATGAAGGGCCGGTTGTAGACCCCCTCTTGCGCCATGACCGTATCCGCGGCCTGGATCGTGTCCGCCTGGGCGGCGCCCTCCATTGGCCCGCCCAGGAAGGCCACGGTGATCAGTCCAGCACCCAGGTAACGCATTACGCCCTGCTTCATCTAGCCAACCTCCACGAGGATTTCGTCGCCCTCAACCGATATCGCATACCGGGTGAGGGAGCGTTCTGCGGGGCCCTGGAGCACCCGTCCGTCCAGTGAGTACTCGCTGCCGTGGCACGGGCAGCGGATGCGGTCTTGGTCGGGGTCCACCTGGCACCCCTGATGTGTGCAGCGCGTAAGCACCGCGCTGTAGCGTCCTTCGCCGTGCCGGTGCACGTAGATGGGCATGCCCTCGTCGGGGAAGTTCAACAGAACCCCCGGTGAGGTCGCGAAGGCCGCCCGCGGCACGCGCAGCACGTTACCGGAGCGCCGGAAGTCGGCGTACGGTACGCCGGCGCACCCCGACACCCATGGTAGGCAGCCACCCACGGCCACGCCGAGAGACACGTTGCGTGCGCGCTTCAGGAACGTCCGGCGTTCCACGGCCATGCGGGCGGCCTTCTAGAGCGACCGCAGGAAGGCGAGCACGCGGTCCTTGTCCTCGGCGCTGAGCGCCTGGAACGCAGTCCGGCTGGCCGAGCCCTCACCACCGTGTAGACCGATTGCTTCGGTCAGCGTGAGGGCACGCCCGTCATGCATAAAGAAGGCCTGGCCGCCCTGGAAATCGGCGCTCAAGCCCAAACCCCACAATGGCGTCGTGCGCCACTCCGCCGTGAGTGCCCGGCCTTCGGTGTAGCCGTCGTCCAACTCCGTTCCCATGTCGTGCAGCAACAGGTCCGTGTACGGATGGAACGCCACGTTGGAGAGCTGGGGCAGCTCGGAAAGGCCCGTCCTGAGGGTCGGAAGATGGCAAGAGGCGCATCCGATGGAGCCGAATAGCGCGTCGCCCGCAACGACATCGGGGTCGGTCTCGTTACGGCGTAGCGGCTGGCGCAGCGTCTTCAGATAGAAGACCAGCGCGTTCACGACGCCCGACGGGATCTCCGGGTCGGCCACACCGTCCTCCGCGAAGTTGCCCGTCTGGCGGTTGAGCAGGTCCTTCGGGAAGAGGTCGGTGGTGAGGCCCATGTCCTGCAGCAAGGCGTTCACCGTCTGGTGGAGTAGATTGATGGACCCGGCTTTGCGTCCGAAGCGTCCGATGAACTGCCCGTCTACCAACGTTCCACGGGTGGGGCCGTCTCCAAGGACCACCGTTTCCAGGTCCGCGATCTCCGAGATCACGGTCGAGGCGTCCACCAGTTGGACGCGCCCCGAAATACCGTCGCCGTCTGCGTCGTCAGGGTCCTGGAGGGCGAGCAGCGTCGCGTCGTCCACGGCCTCCAGAAAGCCCAGGCCCGTCACGGCGGGAGGCATGAAGGCCGAGGCCCCCGTGACGGCCGCCGGAATCTGCTCGGGAAGGAAGCCCGGCAGCGCCCGGTCCTGAAGCTGTGGGCCTCCGAACTCCCTCAGCGGGTCGAACCCGTCCGGCCCCATGCGCCCGAAGCGCGTCAGGTTGAACATCACATGGCCCTTTCCCTCACCCACATGGCACTGGTCGCACGACGTGGCGTTGAACGTCGGACCCACGCCGTCCGCGGGCGAAAACCGCCGTGCGAAATCCTCATCTCCTGCCAGATGCACGGCCAACTGCTCCGGCAGCAGCCCGTCCAGAGGAGCATCGAGCACCGCGTTGTCGGCCGGAAGACCAGGAACGAGGATATCGCAGCCGATGAGGAGCGACGAAACCAGGAGTAGCACCTGCAGCCGGCGCGTGCGGGACATCCTTTGCGGAGCGGGCATACGATAGAGCTTCCCGTTAAATTTTAGGCAAGCCTAATATTGTTTCTCCTGGGTCGGGTGTCAACCTCCGTCGATTCGGGGGGACGCGGGCGAGTGGCGGCGTCCCAGGCGTGATCGTGATCTCCGAGCTTCCGGCGATGCTTGGGTACGTGCCTTCGTTCGCGACGGATGAGATATTCTGGGACTACGCCTCGCCTTCCCCGCCCGTCACTATGGTGAACACGCCTGTTCTCCGGCGCTCCTCGAGTATCCGCTCCACCTCCCGGTGTCCGGCCAGAAGTTGTTCCATGTCGTCGGAGATGCCCTGAGCCGCCTTGAGCTCCATGGTCAGACTCTCCACGGTCCCGCTCCCCGCGTGCATGTAGAGAAGGCCGAGCCGGATGGTCTCCAGGGCCGCCACCGCCTCACGGAGTTTCTTGCGGGCATCGTCCCGGGTGGCCTCGACGCTTGACCTCACCCGGGCTCTCTCTTCGGCCGAAGGACGGGAAGGGTCGTCGTCACCGATCTCGGCCAGGACCCCGTCCATCTCCGCCACCTGACGGCGCATGGCCTGGGCATCGTCCTCGAGGGCCTTCACGGTGTCCGGGAGGCCCCCGAGGGAACTTCGTGTCTCCTTGGGGAGCTCCTCGAAGAGCCGGTCCGCCTCGAGGCCGATGACAACCTCGGTAGGTCGGTGAATGCCCGAGATCGCCGCCGCGACGCGCTTCAGCCTCAGGCTCCCGAGCTTGAAGAAGGCCCTTCCCAGCCGCCCCTTCCAGAACCGGATCCAGCGCTCTCCCATGACGTCACCCCGAGCACGTGCCCGAACCTCCTGGAAGAGGCTCGCTATCACGCCCGTGTTGAACGACGATGTGAAAATGATGGCGCGCAGGACCGTGTCGTCGGCGATCAACCAGGGAAGGGAGAGGCCCGCAACCGCAAGACCGCCCAGCTTGAGCGCCCGGACGACCCGGTCCATCCAAGTCACCCGCTTCCCCACTTGAAAGCGGTACTCCTCCTCCCTGCGTTCCACGTCCCGGAGCAAGGCGGCCGTGCCGTCGTCCAGAGTGAATCCGGAGCGCAGCAGCCGTCGTGCCATGCGAACCAGGCTGACCATGGGGAGGCCTACCAGGCCCGCCAGGGAGAGCGCCAGCCCAACCGAGCCCCCTGTGCCAATGACTATTGTGGTGGCCAGCAAGGGACTCAACAACATCAATCCGAGCGCGCACCAGGTCAGAGTGCTCTCAAACTCCCGGGTCTGTTTGATGAAAACCCGGAGAGGCAGGGGGAGCTCACGGTCGATCTCCAGGTCGGGGATCAGGGCGTCGGCCAGGGCCTCTCCACCGGAGAAGCGCTGGTCGGGATCCTTTCTCAGGCAGCGATCCAGCGCGATGGCCACGCCGGGGGGCGCATGGGGCGCCACGGACGCCAGGCCAGGGGCCGGGCGGCTCAGGTGCATGCCGAGGATGGCGGCGGGGGAAGCGCCCGTGAAGGGCACCTGGCCCGAGAGGGCGTAGTAACCCACACACGCGAGACTGTAGAGGTCGCTGCGAGCGTCCACTTCGCCGCCCTTGGCCTGCTCGGGGCTCATGAATTCGGCGGTGCCCTGGACCACTGTGGTGGCCTCCGCGCCCGCGTCTTCGTCTTCGGCCAGGACGGCGATCCCGAAGTCGGTGACCAACGCCCGCCCCGACGCCTGCTCCAGAAGAATGTTGTCGGGTTTCACGTCCCGATGGACTACGCCCTGGAGGTGGGCGTATCCCAAGGCCCAGGCGACTTCCCGCAGGAGGCGCACCGCCTCCGAGTTCGAGAGAGGCCCGCGATCCCGGATCCGGTCCCCCAGCGTGCCCCCCTCCACGTAGGCCATCGCAAAGAAGACGAACCCGTCCACCTCGTCCACCGCGAATATGGGCACGATGTTGGGGTGCGAGAGTCCGGCAGCCGTGCGCGCTTCTTGGAGAAAGCGCTCCTTCAGCCCCGGGCGGGCCGCCATGTCCGGTGGCAGGAGCTTGAGGGCCACCAGGCGATCCAGCGCGACTTCCCTCGCCAGAAAGACGATGCCCATGCCGCCGCGACCGATCTCCCGCTCGATGGAGTAGCGCCCCGCGAGGGCCGTCTGGAGAGGGAGGAACTCGGGGACTGGATCAGGAAATGGGCTCGGCATGATAAGCGCACAATCGCGTGGAGGGGCGACCTACCGCAAGGACTCTGCCCGATGTGGTGGT
>JADFRS010000172.1 GCA_022561145.1 Gemmatimonadota bacterium | reverse complement strand
GATCGAGTCAGGGTCCACTGACGACCTGTGAAGTACCTGGTGGACGCCGATGTGCTGAGCGAGCCTACGAGGCCCCAACCCGATAACGGGGTCGTCGCATGGCTGAGGCAGAACGAGCGTGATCTCGCGGTCGATCCGATCATCCTGGGGGAGGTGCGGTTCGGCATCCTTCTTCTACGGGCGAGCAAGCGACGGACTCGACTCGAGACGTGGTTCGCCGAGGGCGTGGAGCGGTTGCACTGTCTGCCTTGGGACGCGGAGACGGGTCTCCGGTGGGCCGAGCTCGTCGCGCGACTCCGGGCACGCGGGCGGGCCATGCCCATCAAGGACAGCCTCATCGCCGCGACTTCCCTCGTGCATGGGCTCGTCGTGGTCACTCGAAATCGCGCCGACTTCGAGAACGCGGGCGTCGAGATTCTCGATCCATTCGACGGCGGATCGGAATAGCCCGCACTCCTCCTACTCCCTACTCCGCTGGACGGTCGCCGCGTCGGCCGGACTGAACGGGCGCAGCACTAGGCGTTCCGTTCTCAGGGTCGGAATCGACATTAGGGCAGGTCCCGATCTCGATGTTGTCACTGCTTCATCGACGTCAGGCGGTCAATCCACGTAGTACGCTCCAAAAAGAATCATCATTTCGTCGACGCTGAGCAGGCCAAAACGAAGCGTCCTATTCGTCGTGTTGTTGTAGGTAGCCTCCAGCCTAAGGCCCTGACCTGGTTGCAGGACCAATGGCGGATCCAGTTCGAGAATCGGTGGGTGCTCCCAGTCGTACGCGATGTAGACCAGCTCGCCGTTGCGCGCGCCGCCATCGATGAAGACCCTGAACTCGGTCATGTGCTCGTGAGCGTGCGAAACGAGCTGAAAGATGTGAATCCGCTCGTCTGTTCGAAACGTCCTTGTCAAGGTGGTGACTGCGTTCGGGGGCAGACTGAAGTCCAGATTGTTCATGTTGAGCAGCTCGGCCACGTGCTCGACTTCTGAGCTCTCGATCGTGTGCAGATTGACGTAGCTCTCGCCCTGCATGACCTCGCCGGTGCGATTGATGGTGTGCGGATTCAAGTCGAAGCCGCTGTTCCTGGGGATTCGCAGCGCGACACCGGGCGGGAAGTGATAATTCATCAACGGCCACTGCGTGCCGGTCACGAACTCGTGGTATTGGGTGACCAATAGGTTGGTGAAGATGTAGTTGCCACTGGCGTCCCGTACGTCCCGAATGACATTGGGCTCCGGCATCAGAACCGCGGGGATGTCGTCCGAAAATCCGTACAAGATCAGGTGATGGCTGCCGGCGCGCATCGCGATGTCGACACGGTTGACGAACAGTTCCTCATCGTTGTTGAGCGGCTGGTAGTAGTAGAACTCCCTCTCGAAATTCGGCGCGACGTCGAACGGACCGAGGTGTATTTGGATACCACTAGCGGGCACCGGCAACGCTTCGAATTCCGGAGGCTCGTAGCGTTCTGTATCGTTGAGCAACGCTTGATCGGCTACATGCTCGGTCTCGGGCGCACCGGCCAGAATCCACTGCAGAACATATTCCAGCTCCCCGTTGGTGAGGGACGGCTTCCCTAGAGGCATCAGCGCGCCGTAGCCAGCATGCTCAAAATAGTGCGACTGATTCGGAGCGTTGATCTTCTCCCAGAAGAAGCTCTTGTCGACGCTCGCCAACCCTTCCGTTCCGAGCAGCGAAAGCCCGTCAGCGCGAGCTGCCGCGTTGTTGGGCACCCGGTTTACGAGCTGGCTGTACGCGACATTCGGCGTCAGGATCAAGTCCGATTGCCGAGCGAAGGACGATCCCGCCACGTGACACTCGACACAGTTCGTGTCCAGGATCGTCGCCTGAATGACGTCCCACGTGGAGCTCAGAGCACCTGATTGTGGATCAGGTCCGGTAGAGGTGGAGCTGTCTCCGCATCCCCAGGCGATCGCACAGAACAGCGGTGCACCCAGAGCTCTACGAATGGCCTTCATGACATCACTCCTCGGCATCCCAATCGTTGCTCACTCAAACTCGCAGGATGCGCGCGTGAGAAGGAGGGGCAGGCAGGCGCGTAGCGGCGTTTCCGCGGGAACGCGCCAAGCTGGGCTCGTGCCTTGCACTCCCGAGCCCCAACGGCATCTTGCCTAAAGCATGACCAGCCCGAGACATCGACCGAACTATCCATAGGGGGAATGATGATCCCACGGGCATCGAAGCTGATCGCGCTTGGTATCGTCTTCTTATCGACGGGGCTCTTCTCCTCAGCAGCGGCCCAGTCGGTGGAGCGAACCGAACGCTGGGATCCCGACTATCAACCGGGTCGCACCGCCTGGGGCCATCCGGACCTCCAGGGCGACTGGACCAACGCGACGCTCACGCCGCTCGAGCGCCGGCCAGACACCGGCCCCGTCTACACCTGGGAGCAGGCAGACCGCATCTCAGGTCGGCAACTGGCACGAAACCAGGCGGGCGCCCAGCCAAGCGACCCGAATCGCCCACCGCCGGAGGCGGGGAACATCGGCGCGTACAATACGGTGTTTTTCGAGCAAGGTGACGGCGTGGCGATCGTCAACGGTGAGCCCCGGACCTCGCTCATCACTTTTCCATCGGACGGCAGGATCCCGCCGCTGTCGGCGGAAGGCCAGAAGCGCAAGCAGGAGTACGACGCGTTCCGGTCCCAGTTCGGTGAGTACGACCATCCGGAGCTCAGGTCGTTGGTAGAACGTTGTGTCGTCTACTACGCCTCGAGCCGCACTGGCACGATGGGACCTCCGATGACTCCCACCGGGGGGTACAACAACAACCTCACCATCCTGCAGACCCCGGACCATGTGTTGATCAGGGCGGAGATGATCCACGACACCCGGATCATCCGACTGGGCGAGCCGAATCGGTTGCCGAAGCACATTCGTCCGTGGTTCGGCGACTCGTGGGGCCACTGGGAGGGCAACACCCTCGTGGTCGAGACTACGAACGTGCACCCGGACCAGGGCTACAACGAGTCGTTCGACAAGGTCCCGTATTCCGAGGACTACAAGGTGATCGAGCGCTTCACCAAGGTCGACGACGACACGATTCTCTACGAGTTCGAGATTGACGACCCGAGGACGTACAGCGAGCCGTGGGGCGGGCAGATTCCATGGGAAAAATTCGACCAGCAGATCCTCGAATACGCCTGTCATGAGGGCAACTACGCCGTTGAGAACGTCTTGAGGGGCGCGCGCTATCAGGAGCGGCAGGCCGGCCGGAACGAGCGCAGGAGGTAGACATGAGGCGAGCGGACGCGAAGGGCGAGAGCAAGCGGTCACGTCGTGACTTTCTTCTGGCTGCGGGTGCCGCGGCCAGCGGATGGGTCCTCGCGCCTGCGCTCTTGCCTCGAGGGCTCGGTGCAAGCAGGGCGCTGCCCGCGCTGCCCGGTGCCTTGAGGATCGGGATCATCGGCTCGGGGCGGATCGGCGGGGCTGTCGGCCTGAAGTGGGCGGAGGCCGGACACGAGATCCTCTTCTCCTCACGTCATCCGGAAGAGCTCACGGACCTCGTGGCGCGGGCGGGCTCCAGGACGCGCGCTGGACTCCCCGCAGAGGCCGCCCGCTTCGGGGAGGTCGTCTTCATCGCAGTGCCCTACGCCGCGCTCCCTCAGGTGGGCCAGGACTACGCGCCCTTGATGCAGGGCAAGGTCGTCATCGACTGCGGGAATCCGTACCCGAGGCGCGACGGCCCGATGGCGGAGGAAGCTCTGGCCAAAGGCACGGGGGTCGCCTCCGCTGAATATCTGCCGGGCGTCCGCCTCGTGCGCGCGTTCAACGCGATCAGCAACAGATCCGTGGAGTCGGAGGCTCACCGTGCGGGAGAGAAGGTCGCGATTCCGATCGCCGGAGACGACGAGGAAGCACTCCGCATCGCGTCCGAACTCGTGATGGACGCCGGATTCGACCCGGTCGTGGTAGGGCCGCTCGCCCGCGCGAGGGAGTTCGATCAAGGCACACCCGTCTATGTGCAGGATCTGACCGCGGCTCAGCTCCGGGAGGCTTTGGGGCTTGGGCGCAGCCTGCCTTCCGCCTTCTCACCCCTAACGTCGAGGTGATCCCTTGATCTGTTCCTCACGGGGGACCTTGTCGGTGGCCCTCGCTGCCGGGCTGCTCGCGATGGTGGGCTGCCATTCCTACACCCCCGTGGAGTCTCCGGCTCCGGGCGCCGTCGCACGCGTCACCGTCCCCGGACGCTCGGCCATCGAAGGCCTGAATATGGCCGTCGAGACCGCGTCCGTGGAGGGTGTAGTCCTGAGCGCGGGAGATACCATCGTGTTGGCGTTGCGGAGACGACAGCAATGGGGTAACGCCGGCACGATGGTGGTCGACACCGTTCGCCTGACCCGAGAACGGCTGTCCTCGATCGAGGTAAAGGAGTTCTCGACGCGCAAGAGCGTGCTGCTGGGTGCGGCGATCGCCGGGGCAGTGACGACGCTCGCGCTGATCTTGGACGTCGGGAACGCCGAAGGAGTGCCCGCTGCGGAAGACGAACTGTTCCCCCCCGGCGGAACGGTCATCACGTTCCCGGTGGGGTCGATCATCGCCAAGCTGTTGGGAGGCAGTTAGTCGCTCCCCCTCTAGTTCCCGTTCAGGCGCACGAACTTCTGGATCCGGTGCCCGGTCTGCACCTCACCCGTGTAGAGATTGCCCTGGGAGTCGAACGCCATGTAGTGGAGCCAATCGAACTGGCCCGCCTGGCGCCCGCCCGTACCCCAGGAGTACACGGGCTCGAGCGTCGCCCTGTCGAGTGCCCACACCTTGTTGTTGGTGCCGTCGGGCACGTATAGGAACCGTTGCTCGGTGTCGAGCGGGTCGAACTCGGCGCCCCAGGTCGATCCCGGCCCGAACGTCTGCGGGGCGAGAACGTTCTCCATGAGGTAGGTCCCGTCCTTGTCGAAGACCTGAAAGCGGTTGCTGGGACGATCGCTCACGTAGACTCGCCCGTCCGTGGAGAGGGCCAGTCCGTGTACGGGCGTGCGCCACGTGGTGCTCGCGGGAGCGTCCGGATCCCATGGGCCCGGATTCTCATCGACCGGAGGCTCACCATAGGCTCCCCAGTGTCGCAGGTACTCGCCGGTCTCCGCATCGAAGACGATCACCCTCCGATTGCCGTACCCGTCCGCCACGTAGAGCTCGTTCGTCGCGGGGTCCACCTCCATGGTGGCGGCCCGGTTGACCGAGTTCACGTCGTTGCTGCCCTGGCTCACACCGACGTCTCCGATCTTCCATACGAACTCACCGTCAGCCGTGAATTTCATGAGGTGATGGTCGCCGCCGCCGTTCCCCGCGACATACACGAATCCCTGATGGTCCACGTGGATCCCGTGCTCGCTATTGAACCACTGGTACTCGCCGTTGGGATCGTCGCCGCCCCAGGATTGGATCACATTCCCTTCCGGGTCGAACGCCAGCACGGGGGGCGCCGTAGTGCAGCAGAGAGACTGCAGCGGATCGTGGCCCCACGACCGGTCACGTGTGCTCGTCGCCGGGGTCGAGCCGGCGTTCGTACCCTGCACGGTCCACGGCCTGTGGATGATCCAGAGGTTGTCGTCGGGGTCGATCGCGGTGCCGGCGACCTGCCCGATGATCCAGTTGTTGGGAAGGGGCTTCGGCCAGAACGGGTCGACCGCAAACTGCGCCACGCCCTCCGGCACATCGGGTCCCGACGCGTCCGTTGGCATGGACATGCTCTGCATCGAAGAAGACGCTGTGTCGGCGTCGTCCACCGCGCACGCCGATACGGCGAGGATGAGAATGGAAGTTGCGAAGACCGCGCGAATCCAACCGTGGGATCGGCTCATTGCTCGTCACCCGTGCCAAAGGGAGTTTCTAGCCAAGCGGTAAGAGTACGGCGGATTTCACCACGTGCCAACCGAGACGTGACCGACAGAGACGTGGCCGGCCAGTGGCAATTCGACTCGCCCACTTGGCTTTGTGATGCCGGGCCGCAACCTTGGGCAACTCATGCTCGTCGCGTTATTGGTCCAGGAGTCAAAGAGTGGACTGGGGAAGGGGAGCCGCCCGCTATGCCGCCTGAAGCCACATGACGAAGGCCTGGCGGCACTGGAGCCTGTCAGCCGGTCTGCTGTGCGCCCTCCTTCTGGCGTGGGACGTGGACGTCTTGGCGGCCCACGGCGTGGCGCAGGACGACGCGCGTTTCTTCCTGACGAACGTGGGTGCGGCCATCGGGCCGTTCATGTATCTCGGCGCAAAGCACATGTTCACCGGCTACGACCACCTGCTCTTCCTCGTCGGCGTCCTGTTCTTCCTCTACCGCTTCCGGGACGTGGTCACCTACGTGAGTCTCTTCACCCTGGGACACAGCGTCACGCTGCTGGCGGGTGTTCTGTGGGGGGTGCAGGCAAACTCGTTCATCGTCGACGCCATCATCGGCCTCTCCGTCGTATACAAGGCGTTCGACAACATGGACGGATTTCGCCGCTTCCTCGGCTTCCAGCCGAACACCAAGCTCGCGGTCCTAATGTTCGGCCTCTTCCACGGATTCGGTTTGGCGACGACGCTCCAGGAATTGTCGCTCTCCAAAGAGGGCCTCGTCACGAACATGCTCAGCTTCAACGTCGGCGTTGAGATCGGGCAGGTCCTGGCGCTGATGGGCGTTCTCATCGCGTTGAGTTTCTGGCGCACGCGGGGCGGATTCCTGAAGCACGCATTCCTGGCGAACGCCTGCCTCATGGCCGGCGGATTCATCCTCATGGGATATCAGATCGTCGGATATCTCGTGAACGCCTCGTGAGGCTTCGATGACGGATCCGAGCACGTTGCACGCCAGCGTTCCCGAACCACCCTCGAGGGCCCGGCTCGCTTGGGCGAGCTTGGCCGCTCTGCTCGTGGCCGGGATCGTCCTCGTCACCACCGTCCTGCCGGCCGAGTTCAACATCGATCCGCTAGGAATCGGCGAAGCGCTGGGCCTGGTCGTGCTTTCGGGATCGGGGAGTAGTGTGATTCCCATACGGCCGGATGGTCTCATCGCCCACCGGAGCAGCTATCGCATCGACCAGAGGACGTTCGAGCTCGAGCCGGGAGAGTTCGTAGAGTACAAGTATCGGCTGGAGCAAGGTCGGTCGATGGTGTATTCGTGGACCGCCAGCTTCTGGGTCCGCTCCGAGATGCACAGCGAAGCCGACGGGGCACCGGCGGGTACTGCAGAGTTCTTCGAGGTCCTCGACGAGGCGCTGCAGGGACACGGCAGCTACGTCGCCCCATTCTCTGGCATCCATGGCTGGTACTGGCTCAACGAAGGCGACCGCACGGTCACGGTAACCCTGCACGCCACCGGCTTCTTCACCACATCTACGGAGTATCTGCCCGGCGTCGCCCCCATTGAGCGCGACATCACGGCGACGCCGGAGCCCGGAGGCTGGCGGCCCTATTTTTAGGTGACGTGAACAGGGCGCACCGTGTTCGAGGCCGGCACGATGAGCGCCAGCTGAGCGTGACCCTGGTTCATGGATGCCTGCTGAGCCCGCTCTATCTCACCCTCACGTACCCCACCCCGTCCCGCACGTCGATCTGCGTCCCGTACGGTGCCGACCGCTCGATGAGATCGTTGAGGATCTTTCCCGCCAATTCGCCGCGCGCCAGCATCGGACGACCGCGCACCCAAGCGGGCTCGCCGAAGCCGAGTGTGATCGGGTGGAGCGCGAGCTCGGTGAGCTCGCCGTCGAGAAACGTCGGCACGGCGATGACGGATTCCCAGATTTCCGGGTTCACCGGGAAACCGGTCGTCTCGTTGCGATACCTCGACGCGTTGAAGTCAGCGACGTGGTTGTCGGGACCCAGGTCATACGGCTCGTAGTTGGCGGCCGGCAGCCGGAGGAGCGTCTCGTTCTGGAAAACGAAGTCTCCGAGCGAGTAGAGGATGGGCTTGCCCTTGTAGATCTCGATGCCCCGCAGCACATGGGGCCCGTGTCCGACGAACATCGTCGCACCTGCGTCGATCATGGCGTGGGCGAACTCGACCACGAAGTCCGCTGGAACCGATCGATCCCCTTTGCTCTCGTGCGCGTGGATCGTGACGAGCACGTGGTCGGCGAGGCGGCTCGCGTTGTTCACCACCGCAGCGATCTCCGCCATGTCCTCGGGATCCGGCCTCGTGATCACTCCCGGCTCCGTCCCCTCGACGAACGACGCTTGAAGCGTACGCGCTCCGGACGGGTTCCGGTTGAACCCGACGCCCATCTCCTCCATGAGCGCCTCGAGCCGATCGAGCTGATCCGCAGTGGCTACCCGGGTCGTCGTGAAGCGGAGGGGGCTCAGACCCGGTCTAGACTTCATGCTTCCCCGGGCCTCACCGGCCCGGGAGTGGGCTGGGAAGGTCGACGCCATCGAGATGATCGCGACCCGACCGCGGGCGGTCTCGAGGAAGCGCGCTTCACGCGCTTCCGCCAGGCTCTCGCCCGCGCCAGCGTGCACAAGCCCCGCTTCCTCGACGTACCTG
>JADFRS010000171.1 GCA_022561145.1 Gemmatimonadota bacterium | reverse complement strand
ATCATCGTGCCCACGGCCGGAACCGAGCAGAACGGCCCGCACATGGTGCTGGGCAAGCACAAGTACATCATCAACCACGCGTCGAACCGCATCGCGCGCGAGCTCGGCAACGCGTTGGTGGCCCCCGTGGTGACTTATGTGCCCGAGGGCGACGTCGAAAACGTCCGCGGGCACTTGCGGTACGCCGGGACGATCACGCTTCCCAACGAACACTTCATGAAGCTCCTGGAGTATGCGGCCCGGAGCCTGGCCCTTCACGGCTTCACGGATATCGTCTTCATGGGAGACAGTGGTGGGAATCAGGGTGGCATGCGCGACGTTGCTGCCATGCTCAACGAGGAGTGGGCGGGTGAATCCGCGCGGGTACATTTCGTGGGCGACTACTACTCGGCGAACGGTTTCCGGGAGTGGCTGATGGAGGAGCACGGCCACGATTCAGAGACGATCGGGGGACACGCGGGAATCTCCGACACGTCGCAGCTCCTGTACGTGGCGCCCCAGCACATCCGCACCGATGAGCTCGCGCCTCTGGGCGGAGGCGAGGGGATGGGGGTGTCGGGCGATCCCACCCAGGCGTCGGCCGAGAAGGGCCGACAGGGAATGCAGATGAAGGTCGATACGGCTCTCAGGCAGATCCGGGAGTTGATGGGACGATGAGGGCCGCAGTAACGATGACGGCCGCCTAGCTCCTCGGGAGCCGTATCCTCGACGGTTGAACAGCGCCCGCTTCAGCAGGCCACGCAGTTGTGGTTGTTGATGGCGCCCAGACTCTCCAAGAGCGCGATCGTCTCGGGGAAGGGCAGGATCCGCTGCACGGGACTGTTCGCCATGTCGACCGTGGTCTGCCCTCTCCGGCTCACGAACCTCACGTCGGCGCCCTTCGACACCAGGTAGAGGATCAGCTCGTTGTCTCCCCTGGCCGCAGCGTGGTGGACCGGCGAGTAGCCGTTGAGATCCCTCGAGTTCACGTCCGCGCCGAGCTCTTCGACGAGGAACTTCATTGCCGGAATCCATCCGTCCGGGACGTGCCTGTGCGTGTTGCCTGCATAGCCCTGACCATACCCCACGCCCGCGGCCGCAACGATCGGGGCCACAGCCGGGCCACCGACAGGCACCGGCGGCAGTCCGGAGGGATCCTCCTGGGCCCCGCCCCTCCGGCGGCGCCCGGGAACCTTGCGGGTCCAGATGTTCGGGTCGGCGCCGTAACGGAGGAGTAGTCGCATTGCGGCGACGTCCGTCGCATGGGCGGCACGCCAAAACGGCGTCGCTCCCGTTCGGTCCACACCCAACAGATCCCGGCTGTACGTGGTGTACCACAGGTTCTTCGTCAACCGGACGTTGGGGTCTACCCCGGCGTCCAACAGCATCTCCATCAACTCGAGGTAGGACACCTCTTGCTGCCGGTAGTCGACCGGCTGTGGATGACGCGCCTTGGGGGCCCACTCCATGTTGAGCACCGCGTAGAGCGGCGTGGCACCCGCGTCGCTCGCCAAGGTGGGATCCGCTCCCCATTCCAGGAGCTGCTTGGCCACGTCGAAGTGGCCGTTGACTGCAGCCATCAGCATGGGGCTCGTGTGGTCGCCCGCACCCAATCCGTCGATATCGGCGCCCGCGTCCAGCAGAGCCCGTACCGTCTGGATGTGGCCTTCTCGAACCGCCAGCAGGAGCGCCGTGAGGCCCCCGTGCGTGCCGACCAGGTCCGCGTAGGAAAGCGGATCGATCTCATCCATGCCGCGGCGTTGCGTCTCCCGCTCAGCCTGTAGTGTCGAATCCGGCCGTTCACTCGCATAGGCGCCATAGCCGCCCTGCCCCCCGGGGGCGCGGCCTTCTCGCGACGGCGGCTCGCCCCCCTGCTCGGCCGACTGGAGCGCTGCCATGAGCGAGCCGTGGCGATTACGGTCGGCCCGATCTCGCGCTGCGCGCTCAGGGATGTCGACGACCTTGGCCGTGATCGTGAGGTCCGCGCCACGCTCCACGAGCAGGTTTGTCGCCTCGACCCTGTTGAACGCCGCCGCGAACATCAAGGGCGTCTGCTCCCACTGGGATTCTCTGGCGTCGATCCCCGCGCCGTGGTCGAGCAAGGTCGTCACAGTCCGTGCGCTGCCCGCGGCGGCGGCGAAATGGAGGGGCGTCGCGGCACCCGTCGACGTAATCGCATTCGGATCGGCACCGGCCTCCAACAACGTCTCGGCCGCCCGCCCTCGCCCCGCCTTGCTGGCCAAGTGCAACGGCGTGTAGTCACCCAGACGGGTCACCCCCTCCAGGTTGGCTCCGGCGAAGATGAGCATCGCCACGATCTCGGCATTGCCGTTCTCCGCCGCCCAGTGGAGCGCGGTCATGCCATCCCCCTGCGCGGCGTTTACGTCAGCACCCTGCTTCAGCAACGCCCTCACGGCCTCGACTTCGCCACGCATGGCGGCATCGGCGACGGGTGTGTCTGCACCTGCCGTCCAAAACAACATCGTGAGGCACAGGGCCGCCATCACGTGTACGTGCAGTCCGTTTCTCGTTTTTCGCTCCGACACATACCGTCTTGCTCCGAAGGTCACCTGGCTTTCGTCCCGGTCAGATCGTCAACGAGAACTCACCCGTACTGTCACCGAAGCTCTCCATGTCGTCGAATCCCAGCTTGTGCATGAGGCTCAGCATCGGATTCGCCATCGGCGTTCCAGCGGGAGCGAAGAGGTGCATGTTGCCTTCGAGTCGGCCGTTCGCACCTCCCACCACGAAGAGCGGACAACGCCTGTGATTGTGAAGGTTGCTATCGCCCATCGGAGATCCGTAGATGACCATGGTCTTGTCGAGTAGCGTAGCGTCTCCCTCCATGGTGTTCTGCAGCTTTTCGAGGAAGTACGGTATCAGGCTGACGTGGTACTGGTTGATCTTGGCGAACTCGATGACCGCCTCGGGATTGCCACCGTGATGAGACGCGGGGTGGAACGGCTTGTCGGAGCCACTTTCCGGGTAAACCCGCGACGACGCGTCGCGCCCCATCTTGAACGAAAAAACGCGCGTCATGTCCGCTTCGAACGCCAGAGCCTGCAAGTCGAACATCAGCCGAACGTGCTCATCGAAAGAATCCGGCACACCGGCAGGCGCCTCGGGCAACTCCCGCACTTCGCCACTGGCGTTGTACGCTTCGATCCCCTGAATACGGCGCTCGATCTCGCGGATGTTCTCCAGATACTGGTCCATGCGGCGCCTGTCGCTCGGCCTCAGACCCCTCTTCAACTTGGCCACGTCTCGGGTGATCCAGTCGAGAATGCTACTACTGCTCCGCCGGCGCGCGGCCCGCTGTTCGGCGCTACCTCCGGCACCGAAGAGCTGGTCGAACGCGACCCGCGGATCGCGGATCATGGGCAGGGGCTCGTCGGGCGCCGACCAACTGATCGTATCCGTATACACGCAGGAGTAGCCGTAAGCGCATCCACCAGCCTGATCCACGGTCTCGATACAGAGCTGCATGGACGGAATGGGGGTGTCCTGACCGAACCGCTTCGCATAGAGCTGGTCCAGCGACGTTCCTGCCATCACGTCCGAGCTCTCCGTCTGCTTGGGATGAGCCTGCGTGAGGAACACGGCGCTCGAGCGAAAATGATCCCCGCCGATCTCCTCGGGTATGTCGGCCTCGGCTCCCTGCACGTCCGTATTACTGATGATGGTCAGGTAGTCCTGGAACGGCGCGAGCGGAGATAAGCTCGTGGACGAGAGGTCGAAGTCACGGCCTACAGTGGCTGGTGACCAGAGGTTCTGCGTGGCTCCCCATTCGTTGCTTCCGGCGCTGCCGTGCACCATCTCGATGCACACCAGGCGTGTCGGGTCATTCGCAACCGCCTTGCGCGATTTGGACCACACCCGTCCCGCAGGCACCATCGCGTCCAGAAAGGGCAACGCCACCGTCGCGCCTAGACCGCGCAAAACCGCGCGGCGGGAAATGTGCTTTCCTGTGATGAACTCCATCCCTGGGCCCCCTGTGTCCCTACTCTAAGTCGCGGATACCTGAACGTCGTGTCGACTCGAACGCCGTGCACACACCTGTATCATCTTCCGCCGCTCGCCTCGGCAAGCTCGCCCTCTCCCCTGCTCATCTGGAACGCCGGACTCTTCACCACGCCCAAGATGAAGGACGAGATGCGATTACCGTCGGCTGCCGCCTGCGCGGCGATCGCCCTGACCGTCGGCTGGTCGTAGTACTCGACCCGCCGGCCGAGGGCGTAGGCCATGAGATTTCGCGTGAACGTCCGGACCAAGGGTATCGGGCGCGCCAGCAGCGCCTGTCGCAGATCGGCCGGACTCGCCAGCGGAGTGCCGTCGTACATCTCGCCACGGGTGTCGAGGAGAACGCCGTTTTCCTTTATGCGATATCGGCCGGTGGCATCGAAGTTGTCGAGCGACAGTCCGATGGGATCCATAAACTTGTGACAGGATGCGCACACGGGGTTGGCGCGGTGCATTTCCATGCGTGCGCGCGTCGTGATCAAGCGGCCATCCTGAACCGCGTCGGTCTCCTCCAGGTCCGGCACGCCCGGGGGTGGCGGCGGTGGTGGCGTGCCTAGCAAAACCTCCATGACCCACTTGCCGCGCAGCACCGGCGAGGTCCTGCCGGGATGGGAGGTCAGGGTCAGGATGCTCGCATGTCCCAACAAGCCCCTACGCCGATCGTCGGGGTACTGCACGCGCCGATGGTTCGGCCCCGTAACGTCGGACATGCCGTAGTGCTTGGCGAGGCGCTCATTGACGAAGGTGTAGTCCGCGGTGTACAGGTCGAGCACGCTCCGGTCTTCACGGACGATGCTGTTGAAGAACATCTCCGTCTCGAGCAACATCGCGGCCTTGAGGGGCGCGTCGAAGTCGGGGTTTTCGCGCACGTCCGGATTCATCTTCTCCAGATCCGACAAGCGCAGCCACTGCGCGGCGAACCGGGAGCCCAGCGCATCGGAGCGGGGGTCCGCCATCATGCGACCGACCTGCTCCTCGAGGACGTCTGGCCGCGAGAGCCGCCCTTCGAGGGCGAGCGCTCTGAGCTGCTCGTCCGGGGGCGCGCCCCAAAGGAAGAACGACAGGCGCGACGCCAGGTCCAGGTCACTGATGCGGTAGTTCTCACCTGCCTCGACGTCGGCGGGTTGCCTCTCGAAGCGGAACACGAAATGGGGACTCGCCAGGATGGCCTCCAGCGCCTGCCGGATTCCCGACTCGAAGCCCCCATCTTCACCACCGATCTCGTAGAAGCGCATCAGGGCATCGAGATCGTCGTCCGTGAGAGGCCTCCGGAAGGCCCGACTGCCCAGACGGGCGATGATGTCTTCAGCGCACGGCCTCGCCTCGCCGGGCGCCGTCGGACGACAAGTGAAGATCTTTCGGCGGCTAATCGTCTCCGAGACGCCGGTTGGGCTGTGGGGCCCGTTGATCGCCATATCGCGCAGGTGGGGCAGACTCTGAAACCCGTACGAGTTGGCGATGCTCGTGCTCACCAAAGACCAGTCGTGCGGAGACAACATATCCTGGAGAGGTCCCTCGAATCTCTGGATGAACGCTGCCGAGACCCTCTGCGGGCCGGCACGCACGGCGATGGGGCCGGTGCGCAGGTTTACGCCGTCGGGATCCGACGCGTGCATCCAGCGACCGACCTCGAGCAGAGCCACACGCTCGCCGTTGATGGAGATCTCGAGCTGCTCGGGACGCTCGTCCGTGTGGAGCGCCGCACCACCGCTGCCGAAGAGGGTGCCGGTGGTCTCGTGGTGGAACGACACCCGGAAGAGATAATCCCCGTCGGCCGGGAAGTTGTGCACCAGCGAGAGGCCGCCTCGGGTGCCACGCGGCGCCCCCTCCACGTGCTCTCGCTGGGAGGCCCACCGGGAAACCGTGTAGGTCGCCTCGCTCGGCGAGGCGTCCGCATCACCAACCGCCAACCGGCTCACCTCGCCCGCGGCGGCCAGATAGGCGTTCAGCAACGTCGGGGAGAGCATCTGCACGTCCGCGATGTTGTCGAAGTTGGCACTCTTGGTGTCGAGCGGCAGGTAATCCCCAGCGTCGATGACGAGCCCCAGCAGGTCCTCGATCGAGCTCTCATATTCGGCTCGATTCAGCCTCTGGAAAGTCCGGATTCCGGGATTCGGATCGGCCTCCGCGGCCTCGTCGATCAGCGTTTCCAGCGTCTCGACAAGCGCCAGGAGCGTGTCCGCGCTGGGCCGTGGGGCGCCCGGCAGGGGCATCATACCGGCCCTCAACTTCACGATCATCTTCTCGGCGGTGACTGCCATCCGCGGGGCCTCAGCCACGTCGAACTCGGACAGCGTGAGGTTGCCGGTCAGCATCACGTCATTGTGGCAGACCACGCAGTACTGCCGGACGACTGCCGTGAGCTCGTCGGGGGAGATGACGAGCGGAGCGGCTGCGGCCGGCGCGACCCCACGAAGACCTTCGCCGGACCGGCTCGCCAAGTACCGCTGGATCAACGCGTCGGACGAGTGGAGAGGGGTGGCGTCAACCTGCGGAGAACCGGCCGTAGTCAGGAGGTCAAGGGCTCCCGGCTCCTGCTGAGCCCAACCGCTGTCGGCCGTGCGACCCACTAAAAGAAGCGCGATTCCGATCAACGCAGCGCTCAGTGTCCTCATGATGCTCGGTCTCCGGCTCTTACAACCCGCTTATCGGCGGATCTACGGTATTCCCCAATATAATGGGTGTCAGAGTCCCTGCCAGGTCGTGAGGGCTCAGAGCCGTGCGTAGCGCTCGCCTCATGCCCACAGCCGACCTATTCTGGCCGAACTACCGTGGGTGAGCCTGCAAAGCACTGTGTCGCAATCCGGCACCACAACCGGGAAAGTCCTATGAAGCCGTCGCACCAAGGTGTATCGCGCAGGTCCTTTCTGACCGGCGTCTCCAGTGCCCTTGCCCTCGGCGTGCCTTGGAAATTGCTCCGAGCCGAGGTCGTACCCACGCTCTCGCTGCTCCCGTTCCTGGCGCGACCCACGGCGAGTTCGATCCTGATCACCGCCCAGAATGGTCACATGGACGCCCAGGCTTCTCTCCAGATTCGCCCTCGGGGAGAGAGCGGGCGGGATTCTTGGATGGACGTGGAGTCGGCTCACTCCCTGGCGGCGGGAGAGTTTCTGAATTGGAATGTGGAGGGGCTCGCCGCCGGATCCGGCTATGAATACCAGGTGCGCATGGCCACTCCGGGCGGGGATCCAGCCGCCGTGGCCACGGGGCACTTTACCACGCAGCGTACCGGCGAGACGGGATTCACCGCCGCCCTCATGACGGACGCCCATACCGGCACGTTCATTGAAGGAAACCGGCCCATCGAAGTGCTGGATGAAGTGGTCCGCAACGTCCGGCGCGAGCGGGCGGATTTCGTCCTGGCTTTGGGCGACAATGTGGCGTGGCCCACCTCACGGAACAGCCCGCAGCCGGACAACGTCGGTGCCACTCGGGCCTATGACATGTATCGGCGCCACCTGGCTCCCCTGAGTATGTCCTGCCCCCACTTCGGCCTGATCGGGAACTGGGAGGGTGAGTCGGGGAAGGTTTCCGCGGACAGCTCCGCACTTGTGGCCGCCGTTCGGCACAAGTACACGCCCAATCCCACTGACCGGACCTACACCCAGGGTGGCAGCGCCAATCAGGACTATTTCGCCTTCGATTGGGGCCCCGCACTCTTTGTGATGCTCAACGTACAGTCGTACACCATTCCGTCCGGGGATAAGCCCTCTGAGCGCGATGACGTGACGGTTGTGGAGGACTGGACGCTCGGTCCCGCGCAGTTCGCTTGGATGGAGCGCGTTCTCCGCGGCTCGGATCACCCTTACAAGTTCATCTGCTGCCACCATGCCGTGGGCGGCAACGCCGCCAACGAGACCGAGACGCTCTACGGCCGGGGCGGGGGCCGTGCGGCCGAGGTCGGCGAGCAGCGACTCATCCATGAGATGATGCAGGATCTAGGCGTGCAAATCTTCTTCTACGGACACGACCATGTGTTTGTGGATCAGGTGGTGGACGGCATTCATTACGCCATGCCTGGGAGTTGCGGAGCTCCCTGGAAGTTCGGCCGCGACGTCACCGGGTACCGTCGGCATTGGGCCGATTCAGGACATGGTCGGCTTACGGTCCGCCCGGACCAGGCCACCGTGGAGTTCGTGAACGAGCTCGCCCGCCAAAGGATCACCCACGTCGTGGTCTCCTTCGGGAACCCTTATCTGATCTCGGAATTCCCGGATGCCCAGGCGTACGTACTGGCGTGGAGCGCGGCCCCGGTGAGCCAGCGTGCGGCGGCTAAGGCTCTCCTCGGCAACATCGAGATCAGTGGCCGGACCCCCACGGGCATGCCCCCCTACTTCGAGCTGGGTGACGGGATACAGGTCCCGCTGAAGGTCACGCAGGGTGTCCTGGACCCGCGTATCCGTGCTCAAAGCTCGGGCCAGTCCCATCGCAGAAACCGCCTCGTCGGTGATTCCATAGGCCTCGGTGTGGGGGTTGTTCTTGGAAACCCTGCCGCCATAGAGCAAGCTGGTCTCTCCAAGGTCGCCGAACTTGGTGTAGACTCGCTTTCTGTAGGAATCTGACGAAGCA
>JADFRS010000170.1 GCA_022561145.1 Gemmatimonadota bacterium | reverse complement strand
GCTGCCGAGCTGAGAGAGAGAGTCTGCGATCTGCTGTGGGAGTGTGACGACCGTGAGTACATGGACTACCTGCGCAGGTATTGCGCCGGCATTGTAGGGCGCTTCGACGGGAGCGCCATCTCGCGCCTCCGGCATCGCCTGGTGGAGGTCATGGAGGCCGGCGGCCAGCGGGAAGAGAGATAGCGTGACCGGTTTCGATCACAAGAAGGCGCTCAGGTTCAGGGTCTCGACGAACCTCCGTTACGGTGTGGGCGAGAGCGAGAGGCTTGGGGAGGAGATCAGGGCGCTGGGCCGGGCGCGGGTGGCCGCGATTGTGGATCACGACGTGATGGCACACCCGCAGGTGGAGAAGACGACGTCGCCAAGGGGCTCGGAGTGCGGTCTTCGCCGCCATGGTCGGGAACTCCTCGAGCGGGATCATCGAAGCTCCTTCCCTCCGACTGCCGGTGGTGAACATCGGAACCCGTCAGGCGGGCCGGGTCCGAGCCGCCAATGTCATCAGGTGGGATACGGACGCCGTGAGATCGTGGCGGGGATCGAGAGGGCCCTCGACGCGGAATTCCGGTCACGGCTGGAGGGGAAAGCGAATCCCTACGAGCGGGGGGAGCGGCCAGGGTTGTCGTGCAGGCGCTCAGGACCGTCACGCTGGATCAGAGATTGCTCGCGAAACGGTTTCGGGGCGCTTCTGGCTCCGGGTATTCGGCGACCGAAGGGCCCGGCTCCCCTGCCCAGAGCGACGAGACCGTGACGGCGAGCGTCAGCGGAGACCGGTCTTGAGCGGGGCCTCTTCCGGTGCCGGGACGACGGTGCCGGTGACCGCGGGGAAGACGTACGTGGTGGCCGGCTCCCGGCCGTGGAACCATCCGATCTTCAAAGATCTCCTGGCCCCCCTCCCGGGAGAATGGCACTTCGTGGGCGGCCGGGACGAGCTGACGCTGGATCTCTTGGAGCGCCTCTCCCCGCGCTACGTCTTCTTCCTCCACTGGTCGTGGATCATGCCGCGGGACATCGTCGAGCAGTTTGAGTGCGTGGGGTTCCACATGACCGACCTTCCCTACGGTCGTGGGGGGAGCCCGCTGCAGAACCTCATCCTCCGCGGCCACCGCGACACCAAGCTCACGGCCTTTCGCCTGGTGGAGGAGCCGGATGCGGGTCCCGTCTACCTCAAGGAGGAGCTTTCCCTCGAAGGGGGTGCGGAGGAGATCTACGTCAGGGCCTGTGAGCTGGCGGCCCGTATGGCCCGGGTCATAGCGGAACGAGAGCCTCCGGCACAGGAGCAGGCCGGGCAGCCTACGGTGTTCGAGCGGCGAAAACCCGCAGAGAGCCGGATCGAGGGGCAGGTCACGCTGCGTGAGCTGTACGACTTCATCCGCATGCTGGACGCCGAGAGCTATCCGCATGCGTTCCTGGAGCACGACGGGTTTCGCTACGAGTTCACTGGCGCCGCCCTCTACGACGGGCGCATCGAGGCCGATGTCACCATCACCCGAAAGGAAGGGTCCACAGGTTGAACGTCCTAGTGGTGGCGGCGCATCCCGACGACGAGGTTCTCGGTTGCGGCGGGACCATCGCTCGTCTGATCAGGGAGGGACATCAGGTCTACATCGGTATCCTCGGCGAGGGGATCACCAGCCGCTATCCATCACGGGACGATGCCAGGGAGGCGGAGCGCAGCCGGCTCCTCTCTGCCAGCCGTGAAGCGGCGGCGTTGCTGGGCGCCGACGAGCCGATCCTTCACGAGCTGCCGGACAACCGCTTTGATACGGTTCCCCTTCTCGACGTGGTCAAGCTGATCGAAGATCTGGTCGAGCGCTTCCGTCCGGCGGTCGTGTTCACGCAGCACGGAGGCGACCTGAACGTCGATCACGAGGTGGTCTTCCGGGCCACCCTCACGGCCACACGCCCCCAGGCGACCTGTCCAGTGAAGGAGGTCTACGCCTTCGAGGTGCCCTCTTCCACCGACTGGGCCTTCGGGCAGTTCCAGCCACGGTTTCGACCGAACGTCTTCATGGACGTCGGGGCGACCCTGGAGACCAAGATCCGGGCCATGCAGCTCTATGAAAGCGAGGCCCGGCTCTTCCCTCACCCCCGCTCGCCCGAGGCGCTCCGGGCTCTGGCGCAGCATTGGGGCAGCACTTCGGGGACGGGCTGCGCAGAGGCCTTCGAGCTGATTCGCAGCGTACGGAACGGGGCTTGGCGGTGGCCGGTGGAGGAACTCGCGGGGACATGATCGCATGAACGTCAGGCCCATTCCACGTCTCGACATCAGGGGTCCCAACCTGGTGAAGGGGATCCATCTGGAGGGGCTGTTCAGACCTCTACGCTCTCTTCCTTCCACCCGGGGCGTTTTTGCAGCGACGCGATGGCCTGTATTGATGAGAACCAGAGGGGGATCGCGCTCGTCGTCGACCACGAGAATCGAGTGGTCGACACCCTGACGGACAGGGACATCCGGCGCGCTGTGCTAGACGGGGTCGATCTTTCCGCCGACGTGAGTGTGTTTCGAGCCCGGGAAAGAGAGGACAACGCCTGCCATGAGCCCGTGACGGCGATGGTCGGAGCCATGCCGGGGGAGCTGCCCGAGCTCATGCGACGCCGAAGAGTTCCCCAGATACACCCTGGTGCGGGCCCTGACGACCCCCTATGTGTCGGTGTCCACACTTCCCTGCCAGGCCGGCGGATGAGGATCTGGCGTGCTCTCCCTCCCTTCCACGATGTCCTAGATCCCGGTGACGAAAGCGCCGCGGCCGGTTCCGTACTTCGTTCTGAGGGCCGAACTTTCTCCGTGCGCACGGGCGACGGCGCCCTTTCCGTGGTGGACTGGGATCTGCCGGACGCGACGTTGGCGGTAGAAACGTTTCCGGTTGGGGCGCAGCTAGGACGTCCCTTGAAGAAGAAGGAGCAGCTTCAGGGAAAGCCGGCGAGTGTATTGAGTTGATGCCATCGCTCAAAGAAAGACTGTTGTCGGGTGTCGGTCCGTGCGTGATCATTGCCGAGGCCGGCGTGAATCACAACGGCGATGTGGCTCTCGCCAAGCAGTTGATTGACGCAGCCCGCGAAGCCGGAGTCGATGCTGTCAAGTTCCAGACGTTTAGATCGGATCGCGTTGCGAGTCCGTCGGCACGGAAGGCGCCATACCAGGTCGAAACGACCAACCCCAAGGAATCCCAGCTCGCAATGCTCCGTGAGCTGGAGTTGTCGCCGGAGGCACATAGCGAGCTGCAGGCACATGCCCGGCGCCGCGGCCTCACTTTCCTCTCAACACCGTATGACGAAGAGAGCTCGGATCTCCTCGACGACCTGGGGGTCCCCGTCTTCAAGATCGCCTCAGCGGAGTGCACGAATCTTCCGCTCCTCCGCCACGTGGCTCGGAAAGGCAAGCCGATCATTCTGTCGACCGGGATGTGCTTTATCGGCGATGTCGACGAGGCCGTCCGAGCAATCCGTGACGCCGGAAACCAGGACCTCGTGCTGCTGCATTGCCTCTCGAATTACCCCGCGGATCCGGAGGACGTCAACCTGAGAGCGATGAAGACGCTGGAAGTGGCCTTCTCGCTCCCAGTGGGGTACTCCGATCACGCTCCTGGACACATCCTGGCTGTAGGAGCAGTGGCCATGGGTGCTCGTGTCATAGAGAAGCACTTCACCATCGATCGCTCTCTTCCTGGGCCGGATCATAGGGCCTCTCTGGAACCGGAGGAGCTTCGCGTGCTCGTCCGCGACATCCGGTTGCTCGAGTCAGCCCTCGGGGACGGACAGAAACAGCCGACTCCTTCGGAGCTCCCGAACCTATTGACAATGCGCCGGAGCATCGCTGCCGCGGTGAGCATCCCTGCGGACACGGTCCTGGCTAGCGGCATGCTGACCGCGCTTCGGCCTGGAACCGGTATCTCGCCGAGATTCGTGGCCGAAGTGGTGGGTCGCAGGGTGAGGCGGAGCCTCGCATCGGGTCAGTTGCTCGACTGGAGCGACCTGTGGTAGCTCCAGAACTCCCGTCCGGGCTAGACGTTCCTCGTATGAGAGACCGAACTCCGGTCATTGTCGTCGGTGCTGGGGGACATGCGCGTGTCGTGTGGGACATTCTAATACAGAGTAAGGACGTGCACGTGATTGGCTTCACGGACCCGGCCTATCGCGCTGGGACCTCAATCTCATGGGGCTCGTCGCAAGTCCCGATTCTCGGGGATGACTCGGTGATTTCAGCTGCGGTAGCCAAGGATGGCGGAATCAAGGTCGTTCTAGGACTCGGGGCTGAAGCCCTTGACATACGGAAGCGACTCATCGACGACCTCGATCGGGGTGGCATCGCATCCGTCTGTGCGGTACACCCGAGAGCCGTGGTCGCCGTGTCCGCCTCGCTCGGACCAGGTACCGTTGTCATGGCGGGTGCAGTCGTGAACCCGTTCGCCCGAACCGGACGACATTGTGTTCTCAATACCGGAGCAACCGTCGACCACGATTGTGTTCTCGGAGACAACATTTTCGTTCAACCTGGCGCGCATCTTGGAGGAGCCGTTCGTATTGGCGATCACAGCATCGTCGGCATAGGGGCAAGCGTGATGGAGCGCGTTTCGATCGGGACAGGGGCGATCGTTGGCGGGGGGGCGTTCGTGAGACGCAACGTGGCGGAGCACACGGTCGTTGCTGGCGTTCCGGCCCGTCTCCTGAGGCCAAACGCTTAGAACAAATGTCGGTTTACCTCTCGACCATGGCCCTAGACACGCAGGAGCGGCTTGGAGCCGTCCTGGACCAGTACGCCGCTGCTGGGATAACGCACGTCGAGCTCGGGAGCGGGCACCGTCACTATGATGGATTGGCCCAGGAGCTGGCACATCACGACTTCACTTACCTCGTTCACAACTATTTTCCGCCAAGCGTCGCCCGGCTGGTGCTCAACCTCGCGTCCCAGGATCCTAACATCCTCTCCGCTAGCAGGTTGCACTGCGAGCGCGCAATCCGCCTTTCCCACGAGTTGGGCGCGGCGCTCTATAGTGTTCACGGAGGCCTTCGGTTTGACCCACCGGCTACGATGCTCGGCAATCGCCTGATCGCAGACCACGTCGTGGATTACGAGCGAGCTTTCGCCACGCTCGTAGAGTCCCTCGTGGAGTTGTGCGACTCCGGGTCGACGTACGGCATCCGAATCGCGATCGAGCCCAATGTCGTAGCCGCCATGAACCTCCGCAGCGAGGCTTCTCATCTGCTAATGGTGTGTACCGCGGACGAGATCGTGAGACTACTCGCTGCTGTGCATAGCCCGAACTTGGGAGTCCTGCTCGACATGGGCCACCTTGCGGTGACATCACGCACGTTAGGGTTCGATCGCCATGAGTTCGTGGAGCAAGTTGCGAATCGTGTGTTCTGCTTGCACCTCCATGAGAACGACGGGGTGGCGGATCAACACGGACTACTTGAGAAGGATGCCTGGTTCTGGGATCTCGTTCCCGAGTTCCGCCGCATTCCCTGGGTCGTGGAGAGCCACCACGCGTCCCTTGAGAGTCTCATGGGCGCGGTCGCACTTGCGGAATCCTACCAGCAAGGTCGCCAAGAGAGGACTGAATGAAAATCGTCATTCTAGGGGCCGGAAGCCTAGCACATCTGGTGGCATCGATCCTCAGCGACGATCACAACTTGTCGATCGTCGGCTTTGTCGACGTGGAAAAGCCTTCCGTGGAGCGGCGGATCTTGGGGTTTCCGGTGATCGGCGACCATTCCGTACTGCCCTCACTTCTAGAAGAAGGGACAAATGGGGCTATCGTGGCTGTGGGGGATAACAACCTTCGCGAACAGCGTTTCTACGCGCTCCAGAACATGGGGTTCGAAATGGTGAATGTGATCCACCGGACGGCGCTCATCGCTTCAGATGTCTTGCTGAAGAGCGGGACGATTATAGCGGAGGGATGCATTCTGTCCGCTGGCGTTTCCGTAGGGAACAACGTTGTCTTCGAGGCGGGCGCCGTAATCTCCGTCAACGTCGACGTGGGCGAGAACGTCTATGTCGGCCCCGGCGTATGCGTGGCGGGCGCATGCACATTGAAACGCAACTGCCGGATCGAGGCCGGGGCATCGGTTGCACCGTCCGTGGTAGTCGGCAAGAACGCAGTGGCCGCACCCGGCGCTGCGGTGTTGCAGGACCTTCCCGACTTGCCGGTGGCCGAATTGACCCAGCATCCGTCATAAGGTCGAGTCGAAAGAAATCTGATGCCACGGTCGTCTGAGGTAGTCGTGGTCACGGGCGGTGCAGGATACGTGGGGTCCACTCTTTGTCGAGAACTCCTGAGCGCAGGTTGTCGCGTGACAGTGATGGACGATCTGCGTTACGGTGGTTCAGCTCTAAAGGGGGTGTTCAATCATCCGAACTTCACCCTTCGTGTTGGTGACATTCGGAAGAGCGCGGATGTGGAAGCATTCATGGGTGACGATCCCTCGGTGGTGATTCACCTAGCCGCGATCGTTGGCGACAGGCCGTGTCAGCTGGATCCGAAGGAGGCGGTGGAAGTGAACTACGAAGGGACCGCCTTGCTAGCAGAGCACGCCAAGCGCCACGGAATTGGTCTTTTCTTGTTCGCCTCGACGTGCAGCAACTATGGCATTACTGACCCAAGCTGCGCTGCCGACGAGAAAGCCCCCCTGAATCCCGTGTCGTTATACGCGGAGACGAAGATCGACTGCGAGAAGCTACTGATCGAGATGCACGACGAACGGTTCCGCCCCGTGGTCCTGCGCTTTGGCACGGCGTATGGTGTGTCCGGGCGCACTCGCTTCGACCTCCTGGTCAACTCCATGACGTTCGAGGCGGTGGAAAAGCAAGGCATTACCGTATACGCTGCGGACACATGGAGACCGTACATCCACGTGTTGGATATGGCGCGGGTGTATCTGATGGCCATGCGGACGCCGATGGAACGCATCGGGGGAGAGATCATCAATGCGGGTTCGAACGATCAGAATTTTGTGAAACGTGATATTGCTTCCTTTGTTGAGCGGGCTCTACCGAACATAACAGTTACCGTTCTCGACTCAGTAGACGATCGGCGATCGTATCGGGTTGACTTCACGAAACTTGAGAAGTTGGTGGGGTTCAAGAGGAGATACTCGGTGAAGGATGGGATCGCGGAGTTGATCGCGGCTTTCAGGTCCGGGATTATCACGCCGGAGGACTACGAAGGTAGCCGGCTGCGAGGGTTGCCGTGGTGAATGCGGGCCGTGCGGCCTTCAGGATTCCGTGGGCGGTGCCGAACGTGGGGAAGGAAGAGGCATCCGAGGTCATGGATGCAATGGAATCAGGTTGGCTGTCCATGGGGACGCGGGTCCAGGAGTTCGAAGAGCGGATGTCTGAAGTGGCGGAGCGACCGCACGCGGTCGCCGTCTCGAACGGTACGGTGGCTCTGGACCTGGCGCTGAAGGTTCTTGGTATTGGGCCAGGTGATGAGGTTATCGTGCCTGCCCTGACGTATATCGCGACAGCGAATGCTGTGATCTATCAGGGGGCGACACCCGTCTTTGCCGATGTCCAAGCCCCGAGCTGCGGTGCGGATCCAGAAGAGGTCGCCCAGAAGATTAATCCCCGCACGAAGGGGGTACTAGTGATCGACTATGGCGGCTTCCCGTGCGACTACTCACTCTTGGAGGACGTCTGCGAGAGCCGTGGGATCCCGCTGATCGTTGATGGCGCGCAATCGCTCGGGAGCCGCTTCGGAGGCAAGTCAAGTCTCCAGTTCGGCAGTTTGAGTACAATCAGTTTCCATGCTGCGAAGACCCTGACTACGATCGAGGGCGGAATGATCTTCGCCGACGACGTTGAGACCAGGGAACAGCTCCGTATGATGCGCAACCAGGGCGAGGCACCTCAGCGGAAGTACCATCACGCGGTGTTGGGTTACAATGCGCGGATGTCGGACCTGCACGCCGCCGTGGGATTGGCACAACTTCGAAGGTTGGCGGATATCCTATCTCGACGGAGACAGATTGCAGAGTACTATCTAGAACTCCTGACCTCTGTGCCTGGCGTCCGTCTGGAAGCTGGGTGTGGCAAGAACGGTGGACAAGGCAACGACGGTCGAGGAGAGGACTGCGAGAACGGTTGGTTTCTTTTCCCCGTGTTCGTGAACCACAGGGACGAGATTGCCGCAAGACTCGCCGCTGCTGGGGTCGACACGCGCGTCTGTTATCCGATGCCGGTATACAGACAGGAGTCTATCAGGAACTACCTGAGAAGCGAGTCAGTAGAGCCCTGTCCAGTAGCGGAAGAGATTACGAGTTCAGTCCTCAATCTGCCTATGTATCATGATCTCGAGAAGCACGATATAGAGTTCGTGGTAGAGGCCCTTGCTGTGGCGGTACGAGACGTAGGTTGAGGGAACGCTTTCGTGGCCGCGTGCCTGTGCGAGGGGCCGCTGGCCCCGTGTGCGAAGCGCCGCGAGGAAAAGTTGCGGCGGAATGAGATACGAATTTCAGCTCGAGACCATTGTGCGCTGGGGTGAAGGTGTTTCACTCGAAGCTGCCGCATACGTCCGGGAGCGGGTCTATAGGAGTGTGGCAGTTGTCGTGGATGCCGGCCTCCGCGAGAACGACCAAGCCCGCCAA
>JADFRS010000169.1 GCA_022561145.1 Gemmatimonadota bacterium | reverse complement strand
TAGGGGTAACACCGTAGCTGAGTCCTCTGTCTTGGTTCCAGGCACCATCATCAGCCCGGGGTCCCGTTCGAGGTCGAGGTCTTTCCACTGGAGCCTGTTCGCTTCATCCTTCCTGAGACCTGTCCACCGGAGACAATCGAAGTAGATTCGATCCTGCCCCCCAAGAGCCTCCGCTGCCCGGTCCACCATCTTAGGATCCAGGGGCATCTTGACCACTTTCCGGTTCCTGATCATGCTGAGATCGGCATCGTTGACGGGATTCGTGGTGATCCCATAGCCGGCCCCGCGTCTGGTCTTCTTTATTGCCCAATTAAACATGGCCCGGAGGTCGGTTATGTAGTGCCAGATGGTGCTATTCTTCACTCCTCGGGCCTTCTGTGCGTGGATGAACTTCTCGATATCATCCGGTGAGATGTCAGTGATCCGGGTGAGCTCGCCAAAGTAGGGAAGGACCCACTTTGTAAAATTCCAGCGTAGAGCCTTGATTCTCCACGCGCTGCGTTCTCGGAATGCACTGTCATCGATGTATTCCAGCCTCGGTGTGAGGTTGTCGATGATGCGGATATGGTGCAGTTCACGGTCGCCCAGATTGTCGTAGCGAATCGTAAAGGTAATGACGTCGCCCGGCGAAGCTGTCTTGCGGTCGGCCAGTTTGACGATTCGCAGCTCGCCCTTGGTCAACCGTTCATCTTCTGTACCGACAATCTCTTGCGGCTTGAACCAGGCGTATGCCTCTTGCAGCCCATCGAACTGTGCCAGAATGACGGGAGATTTCGCCCGCGACCAGACGGCCGCGGCCTGAATTCCCGTCGCCAGCCGCGCCCGTTCGCTTTGCACAAACCGTCCTGAACCGACAAACGCCAGTTTCTCGAACGGGCCGACCGGCTTCACCTGTTGCACCAGGGCGGTCGACTGGTAAACGCCGCGGCGGTTCACCCCACCGTCCAGACCGCTGGCTCTCGAGCGAACGAGCATCCGGCCGGCCGTGTCACGTTGCGTTTGGTCGCTCGGCGACAGTCGATTTCGTAGACCGTGTGTGCGGCTGACGTCGTTAGTGTTGGCGACCAGCGCAATCGAGGTTCCTGCACCGGGAACGGTCACTGTACGAACCGCTCCAAACCGTGGAGCATAAATCGCCACCCGGTTCGACGCTTTCACGTGCTGTTGGCCCAGATGATCGGTGTATTCGCCAACGGTGTCTTCCGTGTCGAGTCCCAGGCGATTGAAGCGATCGTAATGGATCGGCAACGCCCTGTCGCCGCCGTCGAGCAGATACTCGTCGGGGTGTTCGTCCACGATGGAGAGGTCGTTTTGGCGAGCGAGGCCAACCGTCGATTCCTGATGGGCAGCGGAGACCAATTCGATCCGTGTCTCGGCCGGAGTCACAGTAATTGCCGGCTTTAATGAATGCCGTTCTCGATGTTGCCGGAATCGCGTTTCGGTTCGCCAATCGGCCAGGCGGACAACGCCGACGAGGCCCTCGCCCACGGCTTCACCGAGCAACCTGACTACGAGGCCGCGCTGGTCATCCAACGCGACCACCCCGCGACCGCGGAGCGATGGGATGGGACCTGGGCGATCGCGGTGGGCATCTACTCGGATGCGAAGGCCGCCCATGAGCGCCTCGCCAAGAAAGGATCCTCTCGATGACCGACACGATCGCGACCCGCACCGAGGCCGCCAGGGAGGCCGATTCCTCACCCCCACCGCAAGCACCGAGGGCCACAGCGGCCACGCACAGGAAAGTCCGGTGCAGCCTTCCGTTCCACTTCATGGGTCGAGCTCCCGAAACAAAAGGACGCCCCATCGGTTGACCTCCCGTCATATTCGAAGCCCCGCCCCGGGGGGCAGTACGGCTCCTACGCTCTCTGTTGGTGGGTGTACCCTACCCTCGGGCCAAAGGGAGCTTTCAGCAAGGGCGTGCGCCGGCCCGCGAGGCGTAATCGGACCCGGAAAATCGGGTAGGGCGCGGCACGTGACAGATGTCACGGCCGCCACCCTCCCACACCACCGGACGAACGGTTCCGTATCCGGCGGTTCACGAAGCGCGCATGAGTCTCCTGTGCTGATCGAGAAGGCTCACGAGTCCCCTCTGGCTGAACGTGCTGATCGGTACGGCCCGGTTCATGTGCTGTGCCCCGGCATTCCACCAGGGTCCGCGTCCATTATAGGCCGAGGTCGTTGCTCGACCTGGGTCGAGACCTCGCTTCCGGAGTTCCTTGACCCGGGTTCGTGGCTGCTTCCACTGACGCCATAGCAACAAGCGCAGTCTCCGTCGGATCCACTTGTCCAGATCAGCGAACGCTCCGTCCACATCCGCCAGCCGGTAGTAGTGTCCCCACCCCCGAAGAATCGGGTTGAGTTCAGCGATCGTGCGGTCGATGCTCCAACCGCGCCCTCGCCGGAAGAGCACCCTCAGCTTCCACTTCAGCCGTTTCACAGACTCCGGAGCCGGCTGCAGCTTCGGTTTCGGGTCCTTCGTGGGCCGGTACCCCAGGAACGTCCTGTATCCCAGGAACTTTCGCTTCCAGGGCCGATCCACCGCGCTCTTCTCCCGGTTCACCTTCAGCCTGAGTCGCTTCTCGAGGAAGCGCTCCAGGGATGCCATCACACGTTCGCCGGCCGCCTTCGACTTCACGTAGACTTGGAAGTCGTCCGCATACCGCACGAAACGGTGCCCCCTCCGCTCCAACTCCTTGTCCAAATCGTCCAGAAGGACGTTGCTCAGGAGCGGCGACAGTGGGCCCCCTTGCGGAGTTCCCTCCGCACGGGGCGACACCACCCCATCCTCCATGATCCCGGCCCGCAAGTAGCGGCCGATCACACGGAGCACCCGCTTGTCCTTCACCCGCCGGGCAACTCGACTCATCAAGACGTCGTGCTGCACCGTGTCGAAGAACTTCGCCAAGTCCAGATCCACCACCCACCGATGTCCCGCCTCGACGTGTTCCTTCGCACGCGATACCGCTTGATGCGTGCTCCTGCCCGGGCGGAAGCCGTAGCTGTCCTCCGAGAACGTCGGGTCGAACAAGGGGGTGAGCACCTGCTGTAGGGCCTGTTGGATCATCCGGTCCATCACCGTGGGAATGCCCAGCATCCGCACCCCGCCACCGCCCGGCTTCGGTATCTCTACCTTCCGCACGGGGCTCGGCACGTACGTTCCGCTGAGTAACTGCTCCCGAATTCGCGGCCAGTCCGTCCGGATCTGATGCTTTAGGTCGTCGACACTCCTGCCGTCCACGCCTCCGGCACCTCGGTTGCGGACTACCCGCTTGTACGCCGCCATCAGGTTCTCGCGTCGCAGCACCTCCTCCATCATTGCGGGAGCCCCCTCCCCGGCTTTCTCTCCAGGCGCCCCGGCCGCTTGACGCTCGGCACCGGTATTCTCAGCGGTTCCGCCGCCTACCGTTCCGGTCCGCTCCAGCTTCTCAGCCTTCTTGTCTGCGTCTCTACGGTCCATTCAAGCCCTTCGAGCCGGTTCGGCTCCTCGTGTTCGGCCCTTCGCCGCCGTGCGCAGCGGCTACTACGGCCTCGGCTGACTTCTCGCTCCACAGGGGAAGCTTCCTAGCGCAGCCCCCCGCGTCGCCCTTTCAGGCATGAGGCGAGATCTCCCAGGGTAAGGCGCGTGACCTTCGCTCCATCTACCCGCCGCATATACGACCGTCCGGTCCGGAGTGCCATCGGGCTTCAGGTAAAGTTCGCCCCCTCGCCCACCTCGCGGCCGCCTCGTATGCGATTCGTGTTCCTCGGGCCAGAGCTTTGCGTTCAGCTTCCTCCCCGCGGCTCCTCACGGAGCTACGACTGCTGTTCGGCTAGGGGTTCCCGGCACTCGGGGCCCCCAGGGGACTTGCACCCCCAAATCACTTCCCGGCTCGCTTTCGCTTGCCGGTTGAAAGCGCCAGTTATGGCGCTGCGCGCCATGCCTGGCGCACGAACGAAGCCGCTACGCGGTGGGTGGGGCTATGGAGATTGGAGGTCGTCGAACTGCGTCGGGATAGCCTGAAGCACGCGAGATGGCCGGACAAAGCCACCGCAGAGAGAAGCACAGGGCTCCGGCACGACGATGTGGGAAGCGTTGAACGGGCTGCGGGCGACGTAGACACAGCCGGGTCCAGCGCCGCCGCTCACGAACGGCCACGTATCAGGATGCGACACGGCGATAGGATGGGTTGGGAGGAGGAGGTCGCTCGAGGACCTGCACACACCGTAGCAGGCCCTGCCTACAGCTGGGACAGATGTGCAGATCACGAGGCCGGAGATCGAGGAAGATCTCATCGCCATCGACGGATCCGGGCTGTGGTTGCACGGCGACTGGCGGCTGCCCGAGCGCCTCGCGAGAGCACGCGAGCAGTCGGGCGCGGCTGGCGTTGGCGAAGATCCCGTAGTAGCGGATACGCACGAAGCCCTTGGGTAGCACGTGCAGCAGGAAGCGGCGGGCGAACTCGTGGAGGGGAAGCGTGAGAGTCCGGGCCCGGCGACCTCGGTAGTCCTTGTAGCGGAAGCGCACCGACTGGTCGTCTACGTGGAGCAGACGATGGTTCGAGATCGCGACTCGGTGCGTGTAGCGTGCCAGGTATTCCAGAACGCGCTTGGGCCCGTCGAAGGGCGGCTTGGCGTAGACGATCCACTCGGTCCGGCAAGCCGCTTTGAGGTAGCGCGCGAACGCCGCGCGTGAGCGGTAGCGGGCAAGCGAACCGTGCAGCTCGAGGCTCCCGTCCTGAAACGCATCCCAAAGCCCTGCGATGAACTTTCCCCGAAACAAACGACTGAGCACACGTACCGGCAGGAAGAACCCTGACCGACACCGACGCCATGTACGGTCGTCTTCCGCTAGGCCGCCCGCTGGGACGACGCAGTGGACGTGCGGATGATGGACCAGCGTCTGGCCCCAGGTATGCAAGACGGCGAAGAACCCGATCCGAGCGCCGAGATGTTTCGGATTCAGGGCGACTTCCTGGAGCGTTCGACCCACAGTACGAAGCAGGAGACTGTAGACGACGCGTGGGTTCTGGAGCGCCAACGGTGCGAGGGTCTGCGGCACCGTGAAGACGACGTGCGCGTAGGGCACAGGCAACACCTCGGCCTGGCGTGCCTCGAGCCAGTCCGCCTGGGCACTACCCTGACACTTCGGACAGTGACGGTTGCGGCACGAGTTGTACGAGATCCTCTGGTGTCCGCAGCTGTCGCATTCCTCGACGTGACCACCCAGGTGTGCAGTCCGGCAGGCGGTGATCGCATCGACGACCGCACGTTGCTCCCAGCTCCAGGCGGGGACCACTCGCTCGGAGTGCGGCGCTTCGCGGCACTTCTGGAGGACCTCGGCAAGCTCGTGCCGAGGTCGCTTGCTCACCTACTCGGTAGGCTCGAACTCCGGGCTCAACGCATCCAGCGGACTCTTGATCGAACGGAGCCGCACCGTGGCCACGTGCGTGTAGATGGCCGTGCTCTGGAGCGACCGGTGACCCAGCAGCGTCTGGATCATCCGCAGATCCGTGCCCGCCTCCAGCAGGTGCGTCGCGTAGCTGTGACGAAGTACATGCGGGGTCACTCGCTTCGTGATCCCTGCTCGCTCACCGGCCACTCTGATCACTCGTTGCACCGCCCGACTGGTGAGTGGCTGTCCCGGAATCTGCCCATCGAACAACCAGGTCCGCGGCCTGTACATACGGCAGTACGCGCGCAGCGTCTCCAGCAATACCACCGACAGGACCACCTGCCGGTCCTTGTCCCCCTTGCCGTGGCGCACCGTGATCACCATCCGGTCACTGTCGATGTCACGAACCTCCAGCCCCAGCACTTCACTGATCCTCAGGCCACCAGCGTACAGCGTCATCGCCAGCGCCCGGTGCTTCAGGTTCTCTAGCGCCTTGAGTAGACGTCCTACCTCGTCCTGGCTCAGCACCACCGGGTCGCGTCGCTTCTCCCGCGGGTACGGGATGTGCGACAACAGTTCCGGCCGGTCCAGCGTCACCCGGTACAGGAACCGTAGTGCCCCCACCGTCTGCTTGAACGCCGAACGAGATACGTCCCGCTCCTCCTTCAGGTAGCGCAGATACCCCCGTATCTCTTCGCGGCCCAGCGTGTCAGGGGATCGCCCGAAGTGCATCGCCATCTCGGCGACGCGCCTGATATAGATCGCCTGCGTCCGCTCTGCGTAGTTCCGGACCCTAAGGTCCCCCTGCATCCTCCGCCGTAGCTTGCTCATCGGTCCCTCCTGGACTCAGTTGCGTTGGGGCACGCAATCTACTCGCCCAGTCCTCCGGACCTCTGTCCATCGCATGGGAACCACCACCTACCGCGAACCACCACCACCCACCGCGTAGCGGTTTAGTTCAACGGATAACTCACGAACCCTATCGCCTATTGGGCCTGACAGCCACAATCGCGAAGGTCGCGAAACCGAGTGAAACGCGCTCTAAGGCGTACCCTTGGCAAGCGTCACTAACGCCAGCCCGGGAACGTCTCGGAAGTCCTCGACGTTGAGCGTCCAGAGTCTAGACCGCCAGACGAGGGCGCTCGCGGCGATGGCAAGGTCAACCTCACGACCTCGACTCCGGGGAAGCTCTTGATACAGTCGGGCTGCGAGATGCGCCTCGTCGGGGCCGAAGGGAAGCGCTTCCCGGGAAGGGAACAGCGCCTCCTGGGCGTCGATCTCCTCAGGAATGCGGGGCCCTCGCTTCCACTCATACAGAACGGGCGCCGGTAAGGCGATCCGCTCGCCCTGGGCGATCGCATCACGAAGTGCCTCCCGCATCGACCCCCCGGCCCCCAAACCTTCGACCAGAACCGATGTGTCGAGCAAGATCACCGCGGGCCCAGGCTGCCTCGGCCTCCCTCCTTGCGGACAGTACGCACGTCGTCGAGCTCCTGCTCGACCTCCGCTCGCGGCCGGTCCGGGATCCGTGCGGTGACCTCGGCGAACAACTCGAGCAGCCGGGCTCGCTCCTCGCTGGAGAGTCGGCCAGCCTGCTCGCCATAGATCCGTATCGCCTCGCGAACGACCCGACTCTTGGACATGCGTAGCCGTTGGGCGGTGCGGTCGAGGTAGGAAGCCGTCTCCTCGTCCAACGTGAAGGTGACCTTGATCATCGGCCCGCTATGATCGTGAGTAAGAGTATGGATATGGGAGTATGGAGATATGGTAGTATGGTAGTATGGCGTACAATGCGTCAATCCGCGGGCGTCGCTTCCTTGTACGCGCCCCCTTCCGGCCTACTCGGTCCGCAGCGCCTCCACCGGGTCGATGCGAGACGCCCGCCGGGCGGGAAGCCACGTGGCGAGGGTCGCCACGAGGGTCAGTAACAAGGCGGTACCGCCAAAGGTCATCGGATCCGTCGTGCTGACCCCATAGAGGATCGATTCGAGCGCACGACTCATGCCCCACGCGCCGAGCAGCCCGAGTCCTATGCCCCAGCCCGTGAGCCGCAGTCCGTCCGCGACCACGCCCTTGAGGACCGTGGCGGCCGGGGCACCCAGCGCCATGCGCACACCGATCTCCTGTGTGCGCTGGCCCACGATGTACGAGATGACCCCGTAGATGCCGACGGTGCCGAGCAGCAGCGCTACCGCAGCCGCGATGCCGAGCAAGATCACCGTAAACGAAGCAGCCGCCATCGCTTCGCGCACGACGGCTTCTACCGTGCGAGGGTTGATCATGGGCAGGCGCGGGTCGACGGCCCTCATGGCTTCACGGGCCACGGCAATGGCATCGAGCGGGTCACCGGCAACTCGGACGACGACGTCCACGGACCGGACGGGGGCGGGTTCTTCCGCGGTGCCCGCGATGATGGGTAGATACGCCAACGGCAGCGGCTCATCCTCCACGCCGTCGAAGCGCACGTCGGCGGCGACGCCCACGACTTCCCAAGAGTTCTCACTGCCCTGGCTCTGAATGCGGCGGCCGACCGCCGCCTGATTCGGCCAGAACGCTTTGGCGAGGGTGGCATTGATCACCACGCCCCTGAATTCATCACCCTGGTCGCCCCACTCGAGCGCGCGCCCATGGGTGATCGTGATGCGCATCGCATCGAAGTATCCGGGCGTAACGCTCCGCTGCTCCACGAGCGGTCCGAGCTCGTTTTCGGGAAAGGGTTGGTCCTCCGGCTCCATGGGCCCCGCCGACTTGGCGCCGGTGAGCGGGAGACCGTTGATCATGCCCACCCCCTGGACGCCGGGCGTCTGCGACAGTTGGTCTGTGAGCTGTCGATGGAAGGCCAGGACCTGCGTCGCCTCGGGGTACTCGGCCTCGGGCAGTGCGAAGCGGTACGTCATCGAACCCGCCGGATGGAAGCCCAAATCCACGGTGCCGAGCGCGACGAAGCTCCGCAGCATCAACCCCGAGCCCACCAGAAGTACCAGAGCCAGGGCGACTTGTGCGACGACGAGCCCGCTCCGCATCCGATGCCGCTCTCTCCCGGTAGTGGAGGCTCGCCCACCGTCCTTGAGAGAGTACGACAGGTCCCGACGTCCGTAGCGGAACGCGGGGAAGAGTCCGAAGAGGACGCCCGACACCACGGAGATCACGGCCGTGAACACGAGCACGCTCCCGTCGATGCCGGGCTGCAGCGCCTGCGGAAGCTCGGCAGGCGCGATCCTGAGTAGCCCCTGCACGCCGACCCACGCAAGCCCGAGCCCCAGAAGTCCTCCTCCGATGGC
>JADFRS010000168.1 GCA_022561145.1 Gemmatimonadota bacterium | reverse complement strand
GTTGAGCGTCGTCTTCATATGGCAAACCATATGAATGATATGGTAATACGTCAACACCTCCGTTCAGCCGAGTAGGACGCGCCCCAACAGCGCCAGCGACACCGTCCCGGAAACAACGGTCACCCATACAAAGGCGACGGACCGCAAGGCGACAGGTACGTCAACGTCCTCCGCGGAAGCGAGTCCCAGACCCAAGCCCAACATCCACACGACCGTGGTGATACTCAACTGAACCGCGAGCAGGTAGACGGTGAACGAGCTGTCGATATCCACGTGGAGGACGTGCGCGAGGGAGTCGGGTACGACCGAAAAATCGTCCACCGTGACGTGGTCCATGCCCAGTCTCCAAAGCCACAGGCTCTGAGTCGTCATTCCGTAGACGACCCCCCAGAACGCCCACGTGGCCGCCCTAACCGCCTCCGCCAGGGACAGAATCCTCCCTTGCAGCAAGACGGCGAGCTGCGCCACCAGCGCGACGAAGGCGATCCGTACAACAGCGGCCAGGGGCATGAGAAGAAGGCCGAGCCGGTCCGCCTTCGCCAGGAAATCGACGGGATCCGCCGCAGACGTCGACAGCATCGATGCCATGAAGTGCGCTCGAGCTCCACGCGGCACGACGATCTCCTGGTTCACCCAGACGATGACGGTCGAAGTCGCCACGACCAGGAACAGCTGAAGCCCCACGGCAGTCCAGGTCGGTCGGCCCGGCGGCATATCGGCAGTGTTCTCGCGAGTGCCGCTCATGCGACCAGCCGGGCCAGCTCCGAATCGTCGATTCGAGACGGGGTAGGCAGCTCCTGAATCCCCTGTGGATGGAGAACGAGGAGTCGGTCGGCCGAGCGCAGTTGATCGCCATGGTGGGAGATGAGCAGGACGATGTTTTCCCGCGCGTATCTCCTCAGGGTCTCGAAGACCATTTTCCGGAGTCCGATATCCAGCACGGCCAAGGCCTCGTCCAGGATGAGCACGGACGGCTTCGTGAGCAGGGCCCTGGTGAGCCCGATGATTTGGCGTTCGCCTGCCGAGAGCGAGCCACCGCGCTCACCTACAGGCCGCCCCAACTCCAGCGCCGGTCGGTGGAAGGCCGATTCGAGACCCAGATTCATGATCGACTCCCGCACATGCTCGGCACTGTAGGCCCCCACCGGATTCAGATTCTCGAGCACGGTCGAGAGAAAGAGCCGGGACTCCTGGGGGACAAGCGCGACGCAGCGCCGGTAACTGGCGAGCTCGAACTCCTCGGCGCGAACCGAGTTGATGAGGACTTCGCCGGACGTAGGCTCGAGCTGCCGGGTCAGAATGCGAGCGAGTGTACTCTTCCCGACGCCGTTGCGTCCCGCGAGGGCGACCATGCCCGGCTCGAGCGTGACGTCGACGTTCTGGAAGAGGGGCTCTCCGGAGGGCCAGTCGAAGGAAAGAGCGCGCAGGCTCACCGTCGACATGCGCTCGAGGCTGCGACCGCCGCCTGTGGACTCGGGCTCGACGAGAAGGAGGTCGCGTAGCCGCTCCGCGGCCACGGTGGCTCCCTGATAGGACACCCAAGTGCCCACGACGTGCGAGACACCAGCGACGACGCCGGCGAGTAAGGAGTAGGCTGCCACGAGAGAGCCAACCGTCAGGCCATCTGAGACCACCAGGCTACCACCGAACACGAGTAGGGCGACCGTGAGGAGAGCCCCGAACCCTTGCGCAACGGCACCGACCTGCGCCTGTCGGCGGCCCAATGCGTAAGCCGCGTCCTGGAAACTCCGGTAGGCGGAGACGGTCCTGGAAACGGCCCACTCGACCCATCCGTTGAGGCGGATCTCCTCGTGAGACGAGAGATGGTCGAGGTACGTGGCTTCCGTGTTCGCGAACGCCTTCATGACCTCGCGCTGGTCGGACTTCAGCCGCGCGGCGAAGGCCGCCAGGATGAGCGCGTAGGCGGGAATCAGGAAAGCGGCGGCGAGAGCGAGTGGGCGAGCGATGACCCACACAGCCACCAGGGACGTCACCGCGACGGTAACAGCCAGGACTGAGCTGCCGATGAGATCTGCTACCGCCGATTGGATGCGTCCGATGTCGTGCGCTCGGGCTGTCAGGTCTCCCATCCTGCGACTGGCGAAGAAATCGTGCGGAAGGCGAAACAGCCGGTCGAGAAACTCGCCCGCGACGGAATTACCGAGTCGCTTGGACACCTCGAGGACGAAGAGCTGTCTGAGCAAGCCCAGGCACGCCTGAATGATGCCCACGGCCAGCAGCGCGAAGCCTGCGACCACGATTCGGTTCGCCTGACCAGACGGGATGAGACCGTCCAGCAACCATCGGATGAACAGCGCCACGATGATGCCGAGGCCCGAGTACACCACTCCGAGGAAGACAGCCTGCTGAACCCAGACCAGAATGGGCCGGCAGTGCTCCAGCACCCAGCGCGTCCAGTGAGGAGGGCTCTTCCGCTGCAGAGGTCCGTCCGGTGACATGAATAGCACGGCTCCGGTCCAGCACTCCTGGAACTCCTCCACGCGCATTCGGACCAACCCCTGGGCGGGGTCTGCGGCCAAGACGTACCGATCGCCGAGTTCGTATACGACGAGGAAGTGCAGGAGCCCCTCGCGCACGGTATGGGCGAGGAAGGGCATCTGCTCCTGCGCGCGAAGCTCGTCGAAGGTGCCCACGGCGCCCTCGGCCTTGAGGCCGAGGTGGCGGGCGGCGTTAGCCAGACCGGCCATGGAGCTGCCGCTCGCCGTCGTGCCCGCCAATCGCCGCACGTCCGGCAAGGGGTAGTCCCCGCCAAAGAACCTCAACACGCTCAGGAGGGCGGCCGGGCCGCAGTCGACCCGGTCGTGCTGCCGCACCGCCGGATATCGCCTACGCCGCATGGCGAAACACTTCAAGACAATGTGCTAGGCTTCAATGCCGGGTCCCGCCACACCGACAAAGATGTCCTCGAGAGTAGCATCGGGACTCCCGTGTGCCTCTCTCAACTGCTCGAGAGATCCGGACGCGACCAATCTGCCCTCGGCGATGATGGCGATGCGGTCCGCGAGTCGCTCGGCCAACTCCAGGATGTGCGTGGTAAAGAACACGGTCTTGTCCGCATCGACCGCCTCTCGGATCACAGCCTTGACCTCTCGGGCCCCGTAAACGTCGAGCCCACCGGTCGGTTCGTCGAGGACCAGGATGTCGGGATCGAAGGAGAGAGCGGCAGCGAGCGCGGTCTTCTTTTTCATCCCGAGGGAATAGCCCCGAATCACTCGGTCGGCGTCCTTGCCGAGGCCGAATCTCTGGAGATACTCGGCGCCTCGGGAAGAGCGGGAGTCGCGACCGTAGAGCTTGGCTATCAGGTCGACGAACTCTGCGCCGGTCAGAAAATCATAGAGCTTGGGATCCTCGGCGAGATACCCGATCCTCTTCCGCTCGGCGCCGATGTGACGTGAAGCGACGCTCACACCGTTGATCTTGATGTCGCCGCTGGACGGGTGCTTCAGACCCATCAGCATGTGGATCGCGGTCGTTTTTCCCGCTCCGTTCGGGCCAAGAAAACAGAAGACGTTTCCCGGTTCCACGTCGAGGGTCAGGCCGTCGACGGCCAGCTTGTCGTCGTAGTACTTCGTGACGGACTCGTAGACCAGCGCCGCCGTCATATCTCCGACTCCCCGAGTCGCTTGGCACCGAGCAGGCCCATGCCGCCCGCAACCGCAATCACGAGCAGGCTCAGGAGCGTGAGGGCTCCGGCGAATGTCGACATGTCATCCCATCTGGTCAGGCCCGTGATTCCGACGACCTCGAGAAGCGCGTAGCTCATGAAGGAACACGAGACGTAGAAGGAGTACCCAACGCGCGTGACCCCACGCGCGGGCCGGAAGTCGGGAAACCAGAATGCCGCCGCTGTGGAGCCGAGCGCGGCGATCGCGGTACCCCATGCGGCGACCATCACGCTCCACCAAGAGTGCATCACGGGATGCCCGAGGATCCACGCCGCGGCCAGCGCGAGCATCACGAATCCTGCCGTCTGAACGGCGATGACGGCCGCGTTACTGGCGAGCTTGGCGACGTAGAGCTCCCGCCAAGAAAGCACTGGCCTCAACGTCGCGAGCATGGAGCCCTCCCCGCCGACGCTCGGCAAGCCGTGCACAAAACCGAGGGCGAACGGCATGAATCCGGCGAGCCCCAACATCACGATGTCCTGTGGGCTGCCCGGGAGTGGGAACTGCGACACGCCGACGACCCAAAGCGCGGCCACGAACATGAAGACCGCTCCCTGGAGGAGCAGCCGAGTGACGAAGATCGCGACGCTTCTGTGGGACGCTCCAATGAGATCCTTGAGCATCAGGACACCAACGCCGCCCTGGAGGCGCGATCCCAATCCGCTCCCCATCACGTTGGATCTGGGAGCCACGTCATACGGCACGAAGTCGAGGGTGAGGTCCGCCTGTGCGGTCCCGAGCCAGGTACGTGTGTAGACCAACGCCACGGTGACGAGGGCTACCTGAGGCACGATGACGAGGGGCCACCGAGTCCACGGTCCTGAGACAACCCACTGGACCAGGGGCGTGACGAAATCGAGCGACGCGAGGTTCGCGGCTAAGGCCTCCCCTCCGTAGGAGACGACGATGCCGGGCGCCGCGATGAGCGAGAGGAATGCGAGCACTCCGGCCAATCCCGCCGACGCCCGGAGTCCCCAGAGGCTGAATCGCGCGCCGGCTCGAAGGACGACCGCTCTGAATGCTCCGGCAGACACGAGGCCGAGCAGGGTGAGCGAGAGCACCAGGATCGAGCCGGTGGCCAGGATCGGCTCCAGGCGACCTGACGCATGGGAGACGAGCAACCGCCCATACCCCACGGCGTGAACGATCCCTAGAAGCAGGATTGAAGCACCGATTCCAGGGACGAGAAGGACGTAGGCCGCTAGGCCCGGAACGGCCCCCGGGAAATGCATCAGTGGCTCGCTGTCCTGGAAGTTCGCGACCTGCATGGCCAGCGCTGCGAAGACCGAGACGCAGGTCACGACGAGCAGTACGACGTTGGCCACCCGGAGCAACTGGAGCTCCTGGTGTGGCCCGAACACCCCAAAAACCTCGTTGTCCCCGGTCAGATAGCTCACGGCGAGAGGAATGGTGATAATCACGTACACGAGCACGAGCTTTCCGCTCAGCGTTGTCCGCACGTCGTGGAAGAATCGCCGAGCCTCCATAGTCCACTTGGCGCGGAAGATCACCACGGCGGAGGATGCCACGGCGGGGGATGCCCCGCCGTGGTGGCTAGTCGGTCCGAACGCTCCCAGGAGCATGTCCTCTGCCCTTTTGGACTACGTCTGGTCTACGAAAGCGCGCTGACGCAAAAACCCAAGACGCCGAGCCGGAGGAGGAAGAATGAGATCGCAGGCATCGTCACCCCACCTGTGCCCGTTGCCACAAGGAGCAACGCGACGACGCCCGCACCGCAGAGGAAACCATCGAAGTAGCCGCCGCCTTGCACCGATATCAATTGCTCTGTTGTCATACGCGTCATATCGAAACTCCTTTATAGAAGAGCGTCATAAAGGTCTAGAAGAGCGCGTCGAGTAAGCGCGCGGTTCCGGCGATTCGGTCCGAACACCCCAAGAGCATGTCCTCTCCCGTCTTGGACTACGTGCAGCCTACGTCAGCGCACTGACGCAGGCGCTTAGGACGCCGGCCTGGGCGAAAAAGAGTGAGGCCGGGCCGAGCGCCGCCCCACCCGTGCCGGTCGCGACGGCGATCAACGCGACGATGCCCGCACCGCAGAGGAAGCCATCGAAGAAGCCGCCGCCTTGCACCGAGACGAGCTGCTCTGTTGTCATACGCGTCATAACGAACTCCTTGTATCGAAGAATGTCAGAAAGGCCTAGAAGAGTGCGTCGAGTAAGCATGCGGTCCCGGCGATAAGGACCGAATAGGCGATGATGGAGGTGCCCCACACCGGAACCTTCCCGAACCAACGCCATGCCGACCACGCCGCGCCCGCGGCAATGCCGCAGACAGTGCCTATACCGCGCTCACCACCCCGGACTGCCGACAACTCATCCCCCGTCAATTTGCGCATTTCCAACCTCCTTTGGGTTAAGCCCTGCATCGCGAATTGCCATGCCCGCATCACATCCTGCTCGAGCGAGATACGGCTGAAGCAACGATGGGGCCCGCCGCTCCATGAGGGGATGGCTGGTTGGGACGGCTCGATGAGCGGTTGGGTAGGCTAGGACCGGGCTAAGCCTCGACATTCCTCAACTCGTCAGGTCCAACCACATCGACCGAGAATGACGTGGCGGAGGCCAACCTAAACCCCTGCAAAACTCAGCGATTCGCGATAGGTAGAGTGTCGCAGCCTTCCAGAGCCAACTCGGCAAGGAAGCTGGTGGCAGGGCCATCCGCTGGCCCCTGGTGACTACTGGGTCGAGGTGTGGGTGGGTGGTCCTTGGCTAGCGTCTCGGACCCGGTCCGGGTTGCGTATTCTTCCCTGAAGCGACTGGGTGTTGAGACCGAGCGCTTTATGCCGAGAGCTCGCTGCCTGGGCCCCGGTCACTGGAACTTGGCATCGTTCCTGCATCCGCCTGTGCCCAGTATCGAGCATCCGCTTGGGAGCCAATTAATCGGGAGGACCGAACATGGGTACGGGTATCGGCATGCAGCCACGCCTGATCAGGGGAGCCGCTCTGATGTTTGCCGGCATCACGGTAGCGTGCGCACATGTGGGGCAGGAACAGTTCGACTCAGAGTTCGCCGCGCTCCGGGCCGAGATGGAGCAGAACACGAGCGATTCGAACCGACGAACGGAAGAACAGATGGCCCGATTGGAGGCTCGGCTAGATGGCCTCGCCAGAGGGCTTTCGGAGCTGGAGCAGGAGTTCGACGTCACAGTACAACGAATCGAGACGGCGGTTCGCTTCGACATGCCGGTGTATTTCGGCTTCGACGAGGCGGACCTGCGACTCGAAGATCTTCCAGTACTCGCCCGATTCGCGAGCGTGGTGGGCGAGTACTATCCGGATGCTCTGTTGACCGTCGAAGGATTCACCGATCCCTCCGGCTCAGCGACGTACAATCTGGCGCTCGGCCAGCGGCGGGCCGAAGCGGTACGGCGGTACCTGGTAGAGTCCGAGGACTTCTCGCCGGAACACGTCAGGGCCGTAAGCTATGGTGAGGACGGCAGCCGTCTCGTGGCACCTGGGCAGAGCGGGCCGCTGGCTGGCTGGGAAAACCGGCGCGTAGTGCTCGTTATCGAGCACGTCGGCCACGGAACCGACGCACCGGTAGCACTCGGTGGCGAGCGGTAGCCCTTCCCCGCTATCGGTCGGCACCGGGCTGGCCGGCTGGGTCGTGATGCGACCCGCGCCGGCCGGCGACGCACGGCAAGAGCCTGAAGTTTCCCCAGTGAGCGTGCACTTCACCAAGGCGAAGAAACATCGATGGGTGCGAGCGGATCGCGTCCCCCGGCCCTACGTTGCGCGATGCCCAAGCCATCGCTCCGAACGGTGACTCGGTCTGGCCCACCGGAAACGAGAAGGAGGCCCAATGCGCTCGTCGCTCAGAATGTACATAGCCCTCACCATCGCCTTCTGCGGCTTCGGGATGACTCAGCCCGCGCACGCCCAGGATCTCGAAGGCTGCGACCAGATCGAGAGGCTAGTCGAGGCCGGGGACTATCCAGCAGCGCTCGTGGAGCTCGGGTGGTGTCAGCGCGATATCACCGAGCTTCACTATCAGGCGATCCTCGAAGTCCTCGAGGTGACCGTCCTGGGCTACGAACCGGGTGAGGGAAAAGTCTCTGCCGCAATGGGATTCAGCACGATCGAGATCACGCACTCGGACGGCAGCAACGAGATCAAGACGACGATCGTGGGCGGAGCCGGCGGAGCCGAATCGGCCATGGCCGGCCTCGGTGCCCTTGCGGGACTCGCGAGCAGGTTCGGGGTCCGTGAAAGCGGAGTCAGACAGGTTCGCATGGGTAGGAAGACGGGTCGTCTCGAGGAGAAGTCGGGGGGTATGTACAGTCTGATGGTGACGCTCGACGGCGGTCAGGTCACGACCTACGAGGGTCCCGATGGAGACTTCCTTCAGGAGTTCGCGAGCTTCATGATTCAGGTCCTAGAGGAGTATCTCGGGGGCTGACGCATCGTCGCAGCCAGCGCGGTCCCAGAGACGTCGGAACGACTGGACCGTGAGCCTCGTGTGGGGCCAGCATCCGTGACCACGGCGTCTCTACGACCCTGATGGTCCCTCTCGGCAAATCCGCTGGGACGCAGCCCTCCCAGGATTCGGAGTCCGCGTTTACCCGAGCGGAAAGAAGTCGTACATGATCCAGTACGGTCCGTCCGCCAAGAAGAGGTCCGTCACCATCGGCACCGTCATCGAGCTGACGTTGAGGGATGCGCGGGCCCGTGCAACAAAGCACAAGCTGGACATCCGCGAAGGCGGCGATCCGAGGAAACGAATCCTCGAAGCAAAAGCCGCCCTGGCGCAGGCTGTCACGGTCGAGCAGCTAGTACAGGACTTCATCGACGTGAAGATCCGGTCGGGCAACTGGGGGAAGGCACACGCGGGAGAAGCTACGCGACGCCTCGGTAAGCACATCGTCCCGGCCTTCGGTCACCGAGAGCCTGCGGAGATCAGCAAGAGGGATGTGAACCGGCTGCAGATCCGAATGGGGGAGACAGCTGGCCCCGTGGAGGCCAAC